>JAPDQM010000078.1:0-17869 GCA_034505795.1 Candidatus Zhuqueibacterota bacterium | reverse complement strand
TCGGCCGGGACGAGTTCATTGGTACTTGTAATGATCATGCGGAACGAATCGGGAATGGCAAATGGTTGCGTGGGGTACCTAGCTTGCATGGCCAGCGGAACTCCGCTCACCGTTAGCTGGATTGATCCTTGAAACCGGCCGATTGGCAGAAATGAAAGCTGAAAAAATGTACTGTCGCCAGGAAAAATGGTTTGAGATTCTGGTGTAATGGTCATGACAAAGTCGGAGAGCGGCTTCACCAACCAGAGGCTTGCCGTGCCTGGAATCAAGTCGATGGGAAAATTCCAGGCATCTGTAGCGGTAGCTTCAGTGATAGAGAACTGCGCCATTGTGCTATAGGAGATGTCGGAACGGCAGCGAAATTTAATTCGGACGGCGCTTCCGAAGCCATCGGCGCCACCGACGTGGTTTGCCTGTTGAATATCAAAGGTAATTTTCCCATTGCCTTCGTCGAGCTGATGGGAAATGGTCACATTTGCCCCGAATAGGTTCCCTGGAATAATGCTATCGTTCGCAACCACCTCAATGGCTTCTGTTGGATCAAAATTCAAAGTGAAGCGGGTATGAAGAAGATGCGCCACTGGCTCCTGTGCTGTGCCAATTTGGACATCCACCCAAAAACTCTCGCCGGCGAACACCGTATCCGCTGCCAGGACAGGGAAAATCGGCACCTGTATTGAAGGCGGCAACACGATGGTGGTATCTGTTCGAATGACACCACGATTTTTCAGATGGTCTTCAGCAAAATAGCGATAAAAATAAATACCTGGCTCGTTCATGCCAATCAAAGAGTCCCGCGCCGTGGTTGGATTACCACCGGCAGTGGTAAAGGCATCAAGATAAATGTACTGGACACCGCAGCCAGAGCCATCAGTTGCGCCTCGCACATGCACCACATAACGTTCACCCTGCCGAACGGTATCGGGCGCATCGCTAAAATAGCCGCTCGGTGGCGATTGATCCAGGTTCACGGTATCTGTGCTGGAGGTGCGGTTGCCTGCGCTATCGATCAGCGTGATGAATAGCGGGTAGTGGCCATCGGTTTTGATTTGGGGGATGAACCCGAATCTGGCGGATTGATTCATTCCACCGCGCAGGATGGTCTGGCTAAGGGTGTCTTGAATGAGCGATGTCGCTAACGTTAGTCGTTGCGGATGAAGCTCATCATAGTCCACGATAACATTGATCATCGAATCCTGTTGGGGTTGGTACCAATTTGGCGGATAACTAGGATTGATGAAACTGACATCTCTGAAAACTGGTGGTGTGGTATCCACCACGAAATTCCAAACGTCGGAAAGATCACCATAGGCCAGGCCATCCCAGGCTACAGCGCGCCAGTACCAGGTGCCATCCCGCAAATTCAATGGCGGTATCAAGGTTACGGTTCCGCTGCCCTGAGGCAACGGTGGCTGCGGCTGGAAGAGTTCGGGCTGCCGTCGTGAATCGTATTCCCGAACAAAGGCTTGCCACCGATTGTCCGCAGTAAGTTCCAGCCGAAAATGTAGGAGATCGTCATTCTCATCCACCGGGATTTGCCAGGCGAGCTGCGGCCGGGAATTCGGGAGATGGGTTCCAGTGCCGGGAGAGAGCAGCGTTGGTGCAGCCGGGGGCACATTGTTCAGTGTGCCCAAAAACTGCAGGATATATAGCCCATCGCTCAGGTCGGACGAATAGATGAACTTATCATCGACCACGAGATCATAGATCGAGCCGCCGCTGCGGTAATAGCCGGCTTCTTGTGGCTGCACTGGGTCGAATACATTGAAGATTCGTATCCCACCAGTGGCGTTAGCAACGTAAAGATATCTTCCAAAAACTTGCAGTTCCTGTGCTGCCTCTGCCAGAGCAAAATGGCTGATCTCCCTTGGCGCGCTCGGGTTGGAGATGTCGAGCATGCGCAGGCCATCTTTGTCGGTGCCGAGGTAAACGTATGGCTCGGTTACGGCAACGCTGATGGCTGGAGTTGGCCAGAAAGCCACCGATTGCGGTTGCCGGGGATTCGCAACATCGATAATATGCAGGCCGTCGCTGGCCGCCAGGAAGATCTTATTTTGATGCCAGGCAAGGCCATTGGCCTGGCCTGTAGTCGGATAAATTCCAATTGCTTTCGGCTGTGCTGGATTTGAAATATCGATTACATGCAGACCGCTGGCAAGGCCTGAAACGAATGCCAGTGAGTCTGCAATAACGATTCGATTGGACGTTAAATTTTGATTTAAGCTGCCGACGTATCTGGGCGCTGATGGCACGGTAACATCAACTACCTGCAATCCCTGGCCCAATAGAGTGACATAAGCATAGTTGTTGCCCTGCATGGCCACATCTTCGGCAAAACCAGTGAGCATCAGCGTAGCAATTTCCTGGGGCTGGTTCGGTTGGCTCAGATCTAGCACTGTCAGTCCTGAGTGACCGGTGGCCAGAAAGGCATAATTGTTGGTGACACTGATGCCCCGAACCTGGCTGCCCGTCAGAAAATGGCTCGTCTCCCGGGGGTCGAAATGATTATCGAGGTTGATCTGGCGAATGCCGTTGGTTCCATCAGCCAGGAAAACGTTGTTAAATGTGGGAGACAGATCGTAGGTAAAGCCATCGGTGTCATAATGGCTGATCTCCCGAATGCGAGGAGAATCGAAGATATCGATGACCCTGAGTCCCGCATCGCCCGCGGCGACGAAGGCGTATTTGCCAAACAAGCTGATCTTACGGGCATTCCAGGATGTCTTGAGAGAGTCAATCGGTTGTGGATAACGGGAATTGCTTATATCCAATACGAAGATGCCCGTCTCACGCAAGGCAACAAAAGCACGCGTGCTATTCACAGCAACATCGATAGCTTCACTGGATGTAACATGTGACGCAACTTCTATTAGATCAAAAGAAGAAATATCAATAATTCGCACTCCTCCAACACCGCTGGCAACATAAGCATAGAGCCCCCCGCGGATGTCGATTGCGAGTGCACCGCCGGTTAGCTTGATTGAGCTTTTGATTTTGGGAAGGTATGGATTGGCGATGCTGATGGCGTGCAGTCCGCTATCGCCATCTGCAAGGTATAGATATGGAGGATCATTAGGGGCGGAAGCTACCAGCCCCTGAGCATAGCCTGGGGTATCCAGAGAACTTAAGATTGTTGGTCTGTATGGATTGGCAATATCGAGTATTTGCAAACCCGTTGGGCCCGTGGCGACATAGGCATAGGTTGCGTTGATGACTATGTCCAGCACCGGTCCCGGCAACAAGAGTTTACCAAGCAGGGTCGGAGAGCGGGGATCAGCGAAATTCAAGATTTCGAACCAGCCCCCACGGCCGACATATACCAGATTGTTGTTTTCAGTGGCGGTGACCGTCATGCAAGGGCCTGTTGACCAGCGACCGATGAGTCGAACGTTCAGATTTTCATCAGTGTTGTTAGTAACTACGGAGGGCGCAAAAGCAACGGCCGCTTGAGGCGGTGTAGTTTGTCGCTCCGCAATTACCAGTGGAAGCGGGGACAAGGCAGTGTTGCTGGCATTGAATTGAGCAACCAGAAAGCCGGCTCTGCTTCCCAGCAAGCCAAACAAAAGCGCGGCGATGATTCTTAGCTTTGCCATAATGACTCCTGATCATCGATGGAGCGAATCAGTGGCTGGCGATCGCCAGGTGGTACGATCGATATCTCTGGCTGATGCTCTGAAATAGCAGGCAATTACAATTCTTGAATAGCTAAAACGGACATCGAGTCAATATGATTGGTTCTTCATAACCGCTCGATGCATTTGATTTTTCAAGCACAATTTATATACAATTTCTAAAAAAGTCAAGCAAATTTCTATGGGGGAAAAATCAGATGAGAACACCGGGCGGCGTAGCCAATTTGATGTAATCTAAGTGGGTTTAATATTGGATTTGTTGGTGCGAACGCACCGGGCGCACGTAGTGGGCAAAGTCGAAGCAGTTGGCCAGGCAGGTGGCATAATTGAAAAAAACTACCCAGGCGCGATTGCCGCCAGTAGCAATATCAGCGGTCCAGATGCTCGTTTGCAACTGATCGAACGCATTGTCAAGGAATAGTCCCTGGTTCAAGGGATAGCGATTTACCAGGCTCATAGCCTCTTCCAGCGTGGGTAGCCGCCAGTCGGCAAAGCCTGCCAGGCGATTTTGATTCAGGGATTGTGTCCAACTGCGGGCATTTTCATACCAAAACGATTTATCGGAGCCGCTTTTGAGCCACATCAGTCCGGCCTCGTGATCCATAACCACTGCTGCGCCAGGATACTGCTGCGGTTCGAAATGCGATTCCCGATTGCCGCTGTCATTTCTTTTTTTGTCAAAGAAATTGTACTTTTTCAGCATAGCCATGACGTCCTGGTCGGATAGTTTTTGGGCAGTGGAACGGTACTGGTAAAGGACTCGTCGCTGGCTGGTTGATTCATTAAACTCCAGTTCTTCAGCTTCCGTTTCGGCGACCGGATACTGGCTTTCGGCAACGGCTTGAGCGCCGACATTAAGCATTATGTCTATTCCTCCCGCACTTCTTGCCGATGGCAGAATGCTGGTTATCGGCGAATTTAATAGGAGCAGCAGGTGGTCGTAGCCATGATCGAAATCGGTGAAGTTGATGCAATCAAAATCGTAAAGTTGATCCCATTCGTCAGTATCGTCCAGCAGGCAGGGGATGATCTTTTTTTTGAAAATCAGGGCACTCTGCCATTCCAGCCTAACGCTCAAAGAAGCGGCGGCATGGCGCGACCAGAGCAACACCACAGTGTCGCACCAGGCGATGGCTTTGCGAATTACCTTTGGCAGCGAACTATCCAGGGCCAATTGGCTATAGTGGACCCAAATTTCAGCTCCTTCGCGGCGGAGACTTGAAGCTAATTTTCGAGATAGGTCATTATCCTCGAATGCATGGCTGATGAATATTTTGGGCATTTCTGTTTCCCTTTTGCGGCCAAAGATTTAAGTCATGATTCAATTGAAGTTGCTACATCAACGAATATCATGATCATGTCCGGAGCGACAGCGAAATAATTTCACTGCTCATGACTTTCAAATGAACATATACTATACCGGCAAGTTCTAAAAAATACAGAAGAGCTTTCAAAAATATGAGCACATGGGGCGTATGTTGGAAATGCAGATTCGCGCCAAGGATCACTGGAGAGCGAGAGTAACTCAGAATCTTGAAATTTGATTTTGCCAGGCATGCGATGACCATTCTGGATTGCAAAATGAAAGAACAATTGATACCGCCAGCAACGGATGTTGATTATGGCGTAATTGCAGCAAAGTTTCAAGAGAGTTTGTAGACTTCTGCAAAATTAAAATTTTGGTGTCACTTCGAACGGATCCGCTAGTTGGCGGAGGAATGAGAAATTTGCATATTTCATAAGTTGAATTCGTTAAAAAGATTTCTCCCCGCCAAATGGCGGGTCGAACTGACATTTTTTCCTATTTTGCAGAACTCTAAAGAGTTTGTTGAAAGGAGGGCAATTATTTTTGTGAGGTTGCCCACACGGATTAATAATGCATTGATGAGGTAAGTTTTTCAGAACCTCAACGGCGCTCCAGCAATGCCACCGCCTCACAATGGGCTGTATGCGGGAACATGTCGATGGGTTGTACGCGAATCAGGTCGAATTCCTGCTGACAGAGAAGTTGGAGATCCCGAGCTAGCGTGGCTGGATTGCATGAGACATAAATGATACGCTGCGGCTTTAATTGAAGAATTTTCCCGGGCAATTTGGGATGCAGACCCGAGCGGGGGGGATCGATGATGACGATGTTTGGCTGGCCATATTGCTCGACAACGGTTGCTGGATCTTTGAGAGCATCCTTCAAGTCCCCTTCAACAAAACGGCAGTTGTCGATGCTATTGAGCTGGCAATTTAATCGAGCATCAGCGATTGCCTGCGGTAGAATTTCAAAACCAATGACCTGCCCGACCTGCTCGGCAATGAAAATGGCAATACTGCCGGTGCCCGAATAGAGGTCGTAAACAATCTGATCCGGCTGGAACTGCCCCCAATCCGCCAACAGTTGGTACATCCGTTCGGCTTGGCGGGTGTTGGTCTGGAAAAATGAATTGGCAGAGATGCGATAAGTTTTGGAGCCGATGGTTTCCTCGATAAAGCCGGGCCCGTGAATCGTGAATTCCTGGTCACCCAAGGCAATCTGAGCTTTTTTCCGATTGATATTGTGGACAACAGTGGTAATGAATGGGAACCGCTGCACCATTTCAGCAACCAGTTCGTGTGCAAGCCGACCAGCTTGCGGGTGATCTGCGGTGACCACATTGACCATCATCTGAGATCGGCGTTTGGATTCTTTGAAAACGAGGAATCGCCAGAAACCCGAATGATCTTTGGTGGAATAGGGGAGCAGCCCACTCTGGCGGGCAAAGTCTCGTGTCCAGCGAAGCACCAGATTGCTTGGTTCAGAAAGAAGCTGGCAGGCGTCGATATTCAGCACTTTTTCAAACGAACCGATTGTATGCAACCCAAGGGCAAAATTTCGCTCGACTGGTTGGTTTGATTGAATCTCCGCAACTGTCAGCCAGCGCTGGCGGGAAAAGGAAAATTCCATTTTATTGCGGTAGAAATAGATGTCCGGCGCTGGCAAGACTGGAGAGACGTCCACCTGCTGAAAGCCACCGATATGGGCCAATGATTCGCGGACTTGTTGTTGTTTTTGGCGCAATTGTTCTTCATAATCCAGATGCTGCAGCAGGCAGCCGCCGCAGGAACCGAAATGACCGCAGCTCGGGGTCACCTCATTGGGAGAATGGGTAACAATCTCCACGACTCGAGCCTCGGCAAAATTGCTTTTTTTCCGCTTGATTTCAGCTTTGATTTTTTGCCCGGGCAATGCGCGCTCGACGAACACCGCAAAACCGTCAATATGAGCTACGCCTTTACCCCCCAGGGCTAACGATTCAATATTTAATTCGACAATATCTCTGGGCTTCAATCCGTGCATGGTTCACCATTTAGTGTTTCAAATTAAAACAGTGTCTCACGAAGCGACACCATCGGCCAGTTCAGGGATTCAATTTTTTATTTAAGATTAGCAATAGCGGGCTATCACAAGTCTTCATAAATTTGAATGATATCTCATGATTCGCCGATGCGAACCAGCGGTCAAGTTCCTGGCATTTATTTTGCAAATGGCCGTCTGTTTTAAACTAATCAACTAACCTGATTGCCTCTCTAAGGGTTATCTTCTTATGTCGGAGAACATAAAACACAGGAGGTAGAGCCTTAGTAAAAACATCCAACCTTAAACAGCGCATTTGACCCGAATTCTGCTGTTCCGCAATACGATAGTGGGTTCTTGCCCCCAAAGCCGGCGAGGACCCATTATTGTTTTATCCCCTGAACTTTCGCTCCACCGTCCTGCTGAACTTCTATGTTGCACATTCTTATTTCGCATTTCGGTCCATTGCTGACCAACAGTGCCGGACCAGCCAGTTCCTGTTTTGCTGTCGCTATTATCGCATGATCACCAGCTTGCCAATATATTCATCCCTTAGCGTTTTACCCTCCGGACGAGCCGTGGCAATGACTTTGTAAAGATAGACGCCGTTGGCTAACTCATCCCCCTGACGATCCCGCCCATTCCAATCGATTTGGTTCATGCCAGCCTCGGCTGCCAAGTGATCCAGGGTTTCGATGAGACGGCCACTGACTGTAAAGATCTTAATTGCCACCTCGCTGGGATGATTGATAACAAACGTAAATGTGGTTGCGTCCGAGAAGGGATTGGGGAAATTCAGCACATGTTGCAATCGCAACTGTTGTTCAGAGACAATGGTAAGACGCGCGGTTGCAATGGCTGAGTTGTTGAAATTATCCCAGGCCTTAACTGTGATGGTATGGTCGCCCGCGGGTAGCCCGTATTCGATTGTGGGGACATTGTTCTGGTCAAATGTCGTTCGTTTGAACGAAGATAAATCGTAGCGAACCTTTCCTGCTTTGAAATTGCCTTCGTAGTAGTTGAACAGCTCGGTGAGGTAGATTTTTTGGTCTTCTTGCTCATCCACGACCATGGTGATGTGATGTCCAATATCGCCGGCAATGTTGACGCCGCTGATGCTATCAGCGATTTCGATTTCGAGAACTGCGTTTTGATTGACCAGGCTGCCATCGACAAAATTTTGGCCGGCCACGCCAATATTGATCAGCGGGCCTTCATTGTCTTGCAGCGTGGAGGTACCACCGACTTTGATGGCGTTGCGAAATCCAGTGCCGTGATGCTGGGCATCTGCGAAATAAATGCTAATTCGACCCAGGTTCGCGCCATAAGTGATGTCTTTGGGAACTATTAATCGCCCTTCAAATTGACCGCCGCGAACGCTGAGTAATCCACGAAATACGGTTTTGCCCCGTGCTCGATAGCGGATCGGGGAGTTGTACTTCGTCAAATAAACTTTATCCACCGCCGAATCGAAAACTTTTAGCAGCGCTTTCCCTTCAAATTCATTCCAGACCGAGTTCTGGCTTTGAATTTGTCCCTTGACTTTCATCTCGCTGAGGGCTTTCAATGTATCTGGCTGGATGGATATGATTTGGGCGCTGTATTTTGGCGCAGCCAATCGCATGCTGGGATCACCGAAGAGGTGATATTTCTGATCATTGGTGGTGCTGTAATTTCTGTTCTTGGCTCGCATCAACGCAACTCCCAGCCGAGCGGTGGGCGTTTGATTGGCAATAAACAGTTGATTAAAAAACTCGCGATTGAGTGCGGTATTGTCCGAAGCGTAAGCCAATCGTGCGGAGGTCAAAAAAGCAATGCCGCCGCGCTGCCTGGCGCTGAACAGCTTTTCAGAAAAACTCTGTTCCATGGGATCATCGAAGCGACCAAAATCACAGGTGGCGGCCACCCACAGCGGCAAGCGATCCGCATTTTGTATCCGTTCGTAGTCTCGATTTTCTTTCAACAATCGCTCGTGAGCCCAGAGCGAGGGCGCACCATGGCCGACATAATTCAAAATGAGCGTACCCTTTTCAATCCGATCCAGGAGTGCCGCAGTCGCTTCTGGCTTCATCACCCCTGAGGTCGAGGGGTCTTTCACTGCGGGATATTCGATGAGATAGATTTTTTCTTTATTAAAAAAATTGGGAATATAATTTTCGATGATGTTTTCAGCATCGTTGATATGCATGGTTTCATTATCATTTCCAGCGCCACCTACCTCATCATCGCCGACCATGGTCACCACATTTCTCCAATCATCAAGAGGAGCGGTTTGATCTGACGACAATAAAGGCAATGTTTGGTAACGAATTATTTTTTCCACTACGTTCTGTGTTTCCTCGACCGACTGCACCGGAAATCGACCGATAGCGAGATCGGGTTGCTCATCCGATCCGCTCACCTGAACAAACCAATCGTCCATGGTGCGATTGACATTTTCGTTCAATTCAGTGGTCTGATAAGCTGGGATCCAATTCTTATCCAGTTTGCTTTTAATATTTTTGTAATCATAATCGCCATCCCCGCACAGGAGAACATATTTGGGAACAGGATTCCAATGATCATAGGCGAATTTAATGAAATCTCGAATCGCTGTCGGATCAAACAGACCCCAGGCGAATTCATTGTAGATATCAGATATTTTGACCACCACAGTTTTAAGCGAGTCATTGACCTCTCGATGTTGCGCCAGAGGCAGCACGGCTTGATAAAAATCATCATGACTAATGATAATAAAATCGGCGCCGGTAATGGATTGGCGCAAATCGGCGAACGTTGCCGGCTCGATTTTTTCAGGCACAAGAAAGGCTTTGGGAGACACCGCCAGATACTCACGGCGCAGACTGCTGGCGTTGGGCTCGACGAATGTGACGCTGGTGCCCATGATTTCAGTATTGGTGATAAACTGTACGTCCGCAGCATCGCTAATGTCATAAATTTCTATCGAGCTTTCTGAAAAGTTTGAAAGCTGGAATTTGGCAGAATTATCACCCGCCTGGCTGAAACGCAATTGATTGTCGTCGGCGATGAACTGCTTTTTGTATTGGATTTCGAACCAATCAATGTATATCTGGCTGGCCGAACTTTCACCGACATAGCGCACCTTCAGCGTATTGTAGCCGTTGGCGGACAGCGAGACGGTCTTCAAAACATCGCGCATTTCCAGGCGATTGCCGGCAAACGAGAATTCAAGGAGCGGCTGGTTATTCAGGGTGATTGAAAAACGATGATTGCCAGGCGTAAGACCCAAGCATTGAAATCGAAAATAGACATTGTTATCCTGGGCAACAGGATGTGGCAGATACGCGCTATAACTTTGTTCGCTGGTTCCGGCCACCAGTCGCCCAAACCAGTGCAGCCCGGATTCCAGATAATTGTTGATTTCATCTTCGGCATAATACAGGCCCCAAAAATGATTGGCTGGTTGGATATCCGGGTTTGTTATCGACGCTTTCTCAGCCATTCGCTTGCCATCAGAGCGATTATCCCAGGTTAGCCAATATACATTTTCGTTGGTGTAGTGATTGATGTAGTGGCTGGAAAACATGCTGTTCGGCAACGGCTCCCAGTTATTGACTGCTTTGCCATAAAACAGGATATAGTCAGTATTGTTGAACTTACCATTATTATCCTGATCAACCACGCGAATGGCATTTTCAATCAAGCTGTCGGGGCGAGACACCGCCACCTCTCGGGGAAGCTCTCGGCCGCCGTTATTGTACAGGTGAATACCCGTCAGCGGAACGGAGTCGATATTTATTCCCACACTGGAAAGGAAGGCACCTGTCAGTCGGTAAATGCCTTCTTTGCGCGTCGAAATCTTGTACCAGCTTTGATTCTGGAAATGCGAGGATTTGGCGCGTCGAATCATCGCGGCATGGGGCTTTAACCAGCGTCTGGCTATAGCATAGTTTACAATCAATCCTTCATAAAATTCATCTTCAGAACGACTGGGAAGCTTAATTCCGGGCGTTAATGGCTGGCCAGCAAAATCGATGCGCAACACAATTTTTTTGTAAATACGAATGCGATTCGCCTGGTTAGAAAATTGCACGCCACTCAACCGAATGGTAACCGCCCGCTGGTCGCGCATAAACGCCGGTGAGGAAATAGAAATAATGTCCGCTGGATAGAAACCGCTGGCTTGATAGGCGGCTGAAGTAGGATCAAAGTAATAGCGGCCGTTCCGGTCGATTCGAGGTGCGGCCAATAGCTTGCCACTCATTTCCTCGCTGGTGACGGAAACCACGCTGGCCCTCACCTCACCGATCAACGGTATCCCTACCACAATATTTCTGATGGGGATCATCGGCTCACCGGGTGCATCGGCAAAAGCAGCCTGTTCCATAATGATTTTATAATAAATTTCGTTTTGCCACAATACGGTATCGATGCGATCAACATGCGGTGTTAGTTCGATGGTCACGCCTCGTTCAGAAGATTCGAGAAGCTTCAAATCAGTATTGCCGGACGTGATCCCAGCAACGTCGATGGGGTTGGTGGTGATGATAACCAGAAACAACAGCAGGCTGTATCGCATAATTTTCCATTTAGTCATCATGTTATCTCCACATAGGCATTAGTGTCTTGTTTAGCTGAGTCAATCTTATATTCTAATTAAAGGGTATTGATTGTTGATCGATCGTTCTTTTTGACTTTAATATGACGAAACAATCAGCGCATGACGGCGCATTTTTCAATTTGGGATGTGCGAATCGTTTGCGAGCCATTCACGCACCAGGCATCGATCTTATAGAGATAGATGCCATTGGCCAGTTCGTCGCCTGCCTCATCCCGGCCATCCCAGGTGAAATGATTGAAACCTGGTTCTGCTTTCAAATGATTGAGGGCACGGATCAGCCGCCCCGCAACCGTGAAAATGCTGATCTTCACCTCGCAAGCTTGGTTTGCCCAAAATGTGAATGCCGTGGTTCCGGCAAACGGATTGGGGTAATTCATTACTTCGCGCAGCACCAGTCTATCCAACGCCACAACCGTGAATTCGGTTTCTTGTTGAGCCGAATTGTTGAAATTGTCCCAGGCTTTGATCCGCAAAAAATGGTCGCCCTCTGTTAAACCGCTTAACGGATAGATGATATGCCCGATTTGATAGCTGTCTTTTTCATATTGAAAATAGCGGTTCAAAACAATGGCATTTTCGGTAATATTGTCGATCGTCAGGAGAATTTGATGTCCAATATCACCTGCCAGATTGATGCCGCTGCCGCTATCGGCGATGGTCACCAGCAAGATGGGATCGGGGGGAACAAAGCCTGTGGTAATAAAATGCTGGCCCTCGAAACCGATGGAAATTGTCGGGCCGGCGTTATCATAAAATCGCTGCTCGGTGCCGTTGACGGAAATTTGCTTTTTGCAGCCTGCCCCAAACATCCGATCGTCACTGTAAAAAACTCTCAGCCGACCATCTTCTCCGCCATAGGAAATATCTTTGGGAACGATGAACCGCGTGCGAAACGAATTGTTTGTGACCGTAGCGATTCCGCGATAGATCACATTGCCTGGAAGCTGATAATGATATTCCAATCCCGGGCGAACGACATATTTGCGCTCTCTGCGCGAGTCGAATGCTTCGATGAATGCCTCACCGGTGCAATCATGGACTGGCAAAATCATCGTCTTGATGGTGCCGGTTAGCTCCAGTCGACTCAGTGCACGGAAAGAATCAGGCGATTGAGACGTGATTTCAACTGAGCAGGTGGGCATGGGCAACCGTAGGGTTGGATCACCGAGTAGATGATATTGTTGATCGTTGGCAGAATTACCAGTACTGAGTTTTGCCAGCCAGACGACATCGCCCAGTCTTATTGATCTGGGAAAATTGGCAAAGATCTGGCGCAAGACTGCTCGATTGAGAGCCACATTTTGGAACGGATTGGCCAATCGAGCCGAGGAGAATACAGCAATTGCTCCTCGATCGGGAGTGGTGATAAGTTCCTCCGCAAAACTTTGAAGGTCTGGATTGTCGAATCGACCAAAATTGCAGGTGGCGGCGATCCAGAATGCCTGCTTAGGTCCATTGTCGATGCGTGTCAGATCCTCTGGGGCTTGCAAAATCCGCTCGTGCGTCCAGACTCGTTCATTGCCATGGCCGACAAAATCCACGATCAGGCAGCCCTGGTTGATTTGCTCCAGCAACGCTGCATGCGCAGCCGGCTTGCGAATTCCGGAAATAGCGGCATCGCGTACTGCAGAAAACTCTGTCAAATAGACCTTCTGGACATCATACGCTGGCGGAATGAGATACTCCGCAAAGCTTTCTACATCTGGAATGTGGTGCAGGCCATCGTATTCTCCGCCTTCGCCAAATTCATCATCGCCGACCAAAGCAATAGTATGAAGCCACTTGCCTCGCAGCGGCGAATTCTCATATTGAATGATCTTATTAACCACCGCCATTGCTTGATCCGGATTTTGAGCCGGAATCCTGCCAATGGCTAGATCTGGCAAGTCATCGTCACCTGCTACGCAGGCGAACCAATCATCCCGAGGTCGAGAAGAGAGTTGATTCAACTCTGCGGTTTGATACGGCGGTAGCCAGTTCGGTTGATGGGACGATAATATATTTTTATAGTCAAAATCGCCATCGCCCAACAACAGCACGTATTGCGGCCGGACCTGCCAATGATCGAAGGCATATTTGATAAAATCCCGGATGGCAGTGATATCGGTCATCCCCCAGGAAAATTCGTCATAGATATCACTAATGCGCACCACTTTGGTGCGAAGGCTATCACAATTTTCCCGCAAGCTCTTGAGCGCCAATGCAGCATCGTAAAAATCGTCGTAAGTGATGATGACGAACTGGGCGGCATTCGTTGGGTCACGCAATTGCGAAGGTATGTCCTTTTCGATCTTTTGCGGCGATCGCCATTGCCTCTGGGTTACTGCCAGGTACTTCTTCGGCCGAATGGCACCGACTGAATCCACAAATTCGATAATCCCTGCCTGTGCTTGACGGGTCTCCAGCCGAGCGACCCGAGAGAAGTCGGTAATATCGAATAGCTGGAGATCTTCGCTTGAAGAGGCTTGAATTCGATATTGATAAACGCCACTGGATTCGGGACTGCAAAAAATGAATGGAGCATTTTGCTGCTTCAATTGACGATAAAAGTTTAGTTCGATCCAATCCAGGTAGGCGATGGAATAATCGCCTTCAGCCTGGTAATTGATCGTCAATCGATTGTTACCATCCTGAAGTTCCGCCCGAATGGGAGTGGAAAATTGCTTCAGTTCGATACTCAGGTATTTGCTGCCGATGCCAGAGAAAGGGGGGACCGTGGCCAACGGTTGATTATTCCATGAAAGCGAGAATCGATGACTGCCCTGGGATACTCCGGCCAGTTGCAATACCAATTCTGCTGGTGCGGTAGTCACTATGCCGGCCAGATCAATCTGATACGAGCGCGAAGCGGATTGCGCACTGAAATAGTCACTCAACCAAAGCCGGCCTGAATTGAGCAGGTTTTTATATTCATTTTCGATAAATATATGATCATGGAAAGCGGTCACCGGAATTGGATCGGCCGTTGTCAACCACGGTCGTGTCGACATGCGTCGGCCAGAGTCGGCATCCTGCCAGCAGAGCCAATAAACATTGTCGCGCGTGTAGGGATGCAAATAGTGCCGGGCCGATTGACCGCTTCCAGTTTGCCGCCAACCATTCACTGATTTGCCATAAAATAAGATATAATCAGCGGCATCAAACGAACCGTCACCCCCGTCTTCCACCAGGATGGCATTTTCAATCAGGCTATCTGGCCGGGAATCCCCAATGGACTCAGGCAGGAGTAAACCGCCATTATTGAAGATTTTCAATCGATAGGGTTTAAGGTCGTGCAAATCGATCCCTGCCGCTTGCAACTGGGCACCAGTTATGCGATAGAGGCCTTCATCGCGAATACGAATTTTGTAATAAATCCGGGCATCCTGCCTTCGGCTGATTGATCGGGCAGCGTTTCTTGGTACCCTGGGCCATATTTCCGATTGAGGCGCATTGGTCAAAATCGAAGCCAGGGAATGGCCTTGAGTTTTGGTCCGCGTTGCGTTTGGCGGGATGGCTTTCGATTCAAAGCGCAAGGTTAAACTGATTTTTCTGAACAAGCGAATCTGCTCGGTCGCCGGCAGGTAGTGGACCGGTGCTATCCGAATGATGACCACGGGTTGGTCCTGAATGATCATGGTTGGCGAGAGAGCGAGGAGCGACTCCGGCAGCGGCTTTGAGGAATGATAGGTTGACAGATTTTCTGCAAAGCAGCACTGGCTCAGGCCGGTGGACGATAGGGCTGGTGATGGTAGCAATTTTCCATTGATCTCTTTTAGCACTTCTTTCTCGATGATGGTTGCTGATACCTGAGTCTGAAAAGGGATGCCGATCAACAGGACACGTTCTGGAATCAATGGCTCACCAGGAAAAGCGCTAAAGCAAGCGTTTTCAAAACCGACTCTGATGTAAGTCTGGCCATTGATATTTTCGGTGCTGGTCTGCCACTGCTGCGGCAAAAATTCAATGGTCAATCCCTGCGGTGATTGCTCCTGCACTACGAGGTCGCCTGCCAGAGAACTGGATAGCATGAGTACGGCTATTACAAAAAAAACCAGAAGAAATTTTCGATAGATATTTTTGATCACCCAGTCGCTCCGTGAAGGAGTTTCTATAGTAATGATTTACATCAAATCAACGCTTATAAAATCAGTAGGTAAATTAACTCATTCCGAAGACGATTTGTTTCAGTCGGCGAAGAGAATTTGCGGCTTGTCAGGTTAACCTCAAATAGCACCAAATGTGCTGGATCAGAATGTGCGGTGCCACATTTGATGGGATAAATATTGTGCTATCAATTTTATCCGCAGTTATCGGTAAGGGCAACTCCCCGAAGGTGGATGAATGGCCGTTCTGTTCGAAATATTTTCATTGACTATATAAAAACGAATTGCTATATTTTTTAACACTCAATTGCATGGTAGCCGATAATTTTTGAGAATCAGGAGACGGAGATGACCTACGATTATATTGTGATCGGTTCTGGATTCGGTGGCAGTGTGGCGGCTCTTCGACTGGCGGAAAAAGGTTATAAGGTTTGTGTGATCGAAAGTGGCAAGCGATGGCATGCTCATGAGTTTCCGAAAACCAACTGGGCAGTGTGGAAATTTCTCTGGGCGCCAGCGTTGTTTTGCTATGGCATTCAGCGAATTCATCTATTAAATGACGTATTAATTCTCGGCGGCAGTGGCGTTGGCGGTGGCAGTTTGGTTTATGCCAATACCCTGCTGGTTCCCCCAGATTCTTTTTTCAATGACCCCCAATGGCGGGATCTCCATCCGGATTGGAAGGGTGAGTTGTTGCCTTATTACCAAACTGCAAAAAAAATGCTGGGCGCGGTGACCAATCCCAAGTTCTGGACTTCGGATTACGCGCTCCAGGAGTATGCTCACTCAATTGGGCGGGCAAATTTTTTCAAAGCCACCGAGGTGGGCGTTTTCTTTGGTGAACCTGGCGTAACGGTTCCGGACCCTTACTTTGGCGGAAGAGGGCCAGCACGGACCGGCTGCACTCAAACTGGCCACTGCATGGTTGGCTGTCGTGATGGCGGCAAAAATTCGCTGGATCGTAATTATCTCTATCTGGCGGAACAGCTTGGCGTAGAAATTCTTCCCGAGCACAAAGTCATCGATATTTTGCCGACTAAAACACCGGGCTATCGCATCACTGCAGAAAAGACGACCGATTTTATGTTCAAACGAAAGGTTCAATATGAAACAAAGGGCGTTGTCATCGCTGCGGGGGTAATTGGGACATTGGATTTGCTGTTTCGCTGCAAAGAAAACGGCTCGTTGCCGCAGATTTCAGACCGATTGGGACACATGGTTCGCACCAATAGCGAGGTTCTAGGTGGTGTTACCTCGAAAAAGAAGAATATGCATCACTCGATGGGGGTGGCCATTACCTCCAGCTTGTTCGTGAACGACAACACGCACATTGAATTGGTTCGATATCCCAAAGGCTCGGATGTCATGGGCATCTTTGGTAGTTTGCTTACCGATGGGGGCGGCCGAATACCTCGGCCTCTAAAATTTATTGGCAACTGTTTGCGGCATCCGTTGCAGTTTTTAAGAACGCTTTGGCCCTTCGGCTGGGGACAGAACACCGTAATCTTGCTCGTGATGCAGTCGCTGGACAATTATCTCACCGTCATGAGGAGACGCAGTTGGTGGCGGTTATTTAACAAGGGTCTGGTCTCAAAAAATCAAGGCAAGAAAATACCGACCTACATACCAGAGGCCAATCACGCCATTCGTTTCATGGCGCAGCGGCTGAATGCAATGCCCCAGAATGCCCTGAGCGAAGTATTGCTCAATATTCCCATGACCGCGCATATCCTGGGAGGTTGTGTTATTGGCAAGGACAAGGAACATGGTGTGATCGATAAATTTCATCAGGTTTTCGGTTACGAAAATTTGTATGTTGTGGATGCCTCAGCCATACCGGCAAATTTGGGAGTTAACCCGTCGCTAACCATTACCGCAATGGCTGAACGAGCCATGAGTTATATCCCCACAAAACAACACTGAACGCATTTGAGGAATTAACCAATTCAGATATGGGAGGAAAATTCTCATGCTAATTTTTATTTTAATATTTACCCTCATTAACCCGCTGCTGGTACTATCCCAGCAGCCCCAGCCGTTTGAAGCCGATACCTTCCAGACCACGGCCGGAACGCTGACCATTACTTTCATCGGCCACGGCACCCTGATGTTGACCTGGGGCGATCAACTTATACATGTCGATCCCGTTGGTCGCGAGGCCGACTATTCTCAACTGCCCCAGGCCGATCTGGTACTGGTCACGCATGAGCATGGTGATCATCTTGATCCCAATGTGTTGCAATTG
>JAPDQM010000077.1:0-17896 GCA_034505795.1 Candidatus Zhuqueibacterota bacterium | reverse complement strand
ACAATCAGGAACTGGATGATAATCACTCATATCATCCCACGATTGCTGAGCGCCGCAGCCACTTTCGCCCTGAAAATAACCATTGGCATCCGCAGGACATCGTGATTTTCAATTTAACCGATCGCATGAATCGTACGATTGGCTATATTTCGCTGGACGAACCGGTTCACCCCGTGGTACCATCGCGGGAGGTTTTTTACAACATGGAGATCTTCACCAATCTGGCATCGTTGGCGATTGAAAATTATTATCGTTTTGCCAGTCTGGAGAAAAGCAATCGGCGACTGAAGCAGTTGCTGGTGACCAGCGATCTGTTCAAAATTCATCTCCGCATTTCGGAAATGATGAAAGAAATTGTCTGGGCGATCAAGTTTTCCATGGATTATAATGTGGTGATGTTGGGACTGATCAGTCGCCAGAGCCGCAATCTGGAGATCAAGGCCGTTGCCTGCGACGACCGGATCAAGTCCATTCAGCTCAAAGAAATTGTCCTCCCCATTAGTGCGCTGCAATCGTTGCTGCAAAAAGAATATCGGCAGGGGAAATCTTATTTTGTGAATCGAACCGAGCCGGCGCTGCGAAAATTAAAAGACGTCTACTACGATCGCAAGATCGATGTGCCAGGCGGTCGCTATTGGCCATGGTGGGCGCTATTGATGGTGCCCATCTATGATCGCAATGCCAAAATCATTGGCTTCATCATGGTTGACGATCCCGGCGATGCCCTGATCCCGACAAAGGAAGAAATCCGCACGTTGGAAATTTTGGCCAATCAGATTGCGGTGGCCATTGAAAACCGCCTCACCTATCTGCAAATTCGAGAGCGGCTGCGAGACAAAAAGGAAAGTCCAGCCGAATATGGCCGCATGAAATCGGAAAAAGGGATTAAAAAGCTGGTGGATTATTTCTTTAAATAGAAGCGGTGGTGCGATTGGCTGGCTGGATTCCTGGGCCGGAGTTTTTACAGTGCCCATAATTGTTCCCTCCGCAACATTCACCCTGCCAGGTCTAACGGGTTCGCAGCAAGGCGTTGTTTCTATCGGGATTTTTATATTTAGTGCACTTAATAAGCCACGATAGGCTGCGCATGCCGAACCTGGTCCATGATGACGAAAAAAATAATGATCGACTGCGGAAGATTTAGAACTGGATCATCAACGTCCCCCAGAACTGCCGTCACTCAGCAATGTCTATGATGTGTTGGGGCAGTTCTGAAAATAATTTCTGCGATGGATATGATAAAACCGATTATTGGCATAACAATGGGCGATCCCGCCGGCATCGGCCCGGAGATTGCGGCCCGGGCGCTATCCCGGAAAGCCATTTACGATATTTGTCGACCGGTGATCGTCGGCGATGCGGGAGTCATGCAGCAAGCCATCGGCATTGCTCGGGTGAAATTAGCGGTGCATCCCATCTCGAAGATTGCGGCGGCCAAATTTGAACCTGGCACGCTGGACGTGCTGGACCTCCATAACGCCAATCTCGACCAGGTCAAACATGGTCTCATCTCGGCGCCGGCTGGGGAGGCGGCGTTTCAAGCGGTGAAGAAAGTGATCGAACTGGCATTAGAAGGCCAGATTGCAGCGACGGTGACCGGTCCGATCCACAAGGAAGCGCTCAATCTCGCAGGGCATTCTTTTGCCGGCCATACTGAAATTTATGCCCATTATACGCAGACCAAGGACTTTGCCATGCTCCTGGTCTCCGACAATTTCCGGGTCATTCATGTGTCCACTCATGTACCGGTGCGCCAGGCGGCCGATTTGGTAAAACGCGACCGGGTGTTCACGGTGATTCGGCTACTGCATCAGGCCTGTCAGCAGTTTGGCATCGAACAGCCCCGAATTGGTGTGGCGGCACTCAATCCCCATGCCAGCGATGGTGGGCTGTTTGGTCATGAGGAAGAAGATGAGATTATTCCGGCAATTGAGGCCGCCAGAGATTTGGGCTGGGAGGTCGAAGGACCGCTACCGCCGGATATTCTATTTCCCAAAGCGAAAGGCGGGGGATTCGATGGCTGCGTGGCGATGTATCACGACCAGGGACACATTCCATTCAAATTGGATGGCTTCACCTGGAATCGTAAGCTGGGCCGGATGGAAAGCGTGAAAGGGATCAATATCACGCTGGGAATTCCCATCATCCGCGTGTCGGTTGATCACGGCACGGCATTCGAGATTGCAGGCATGGGCATTGCCAATCCGGATAGCCTGATCATGGCCATTGAATATGCCACCAAAATGGCGGTGGCCCAAAAATCTGATAGTTCATTTCGCTCGGGTCAATAAAAAAAATACCAATCGCCCTATCGATAGCTGAAGCTGGGGGATTGGGACACATGAAATATAATTTTTCATCCAGGCAATGCCAAGGAAATGCATTCAATTATTAGTACTGCTTCTAACGGCGTTGAAACTCGTTGATCCATATTTAAGTTGCCGCAAATAGCCAACTGGCGTACGGCTTCGTTCGGAATGAAATAATTCAGTTTAATATGACCAAGTAGTATTTGCTCTAGACTATCTGATATTCTGTTAAATAAATCCCCCCATCAACAATTTAAATGAGGAGCCAGCAATGATACAATTTCATCCTGAATTTAAGTTTTCTCTGATTTTCAGTTTATTGTTGTTCATTGTTCTTTTGGTGACGCTAACGTCGCAGGTGGTGGCCCAAAAAGCGGCAAAGGTCGGTCTGGCCAATTTGCGGGTTGAATATCAGGTCAACCCCATCGGCATCGATGTGCTCATCCCGCGGCTGAGTTGGGAAATCGTTTCTGATGAACGAAATGTTCGCCAGACCGCATTTCAGGTGCGAGCGGCAGCCGAGGCTGCTCATTTGACTGCCGGCAAAAATCTCTTATGGGACAGTGGAAAAATTGCCTCGGAGCAATCGATCCAGATCGAGTATCAGGGGCCGGCATTGAAATCGGGACAGCGAATCTATTGGCAGGTGCGCATCTGGGATGAAAAGGATCGAGCCAGCAACTGGAGCAAAGCAGCTTTCTGGGAAATGGGGCTGCTGAGTCCGAATGATTGGAAAGCGTCCTGGATTGAACCCAATCTGGAAGAAGATTTGACCAAATCTCAGCCCTGTCCCTTTCTCCGTAAGGAATTTAGCCTATCAAAAAAGATCAAAGCCGCACGGGCGTATGTGAGTAGTTTGGGATTGTACGAGCTTTACTTGAATGGCCAGCGAGTTGGCGATCAGGTTTTGACGCCTGGCTGGACCAGCTATTATCGCCGGGTGCAATATCAAACCTATGATATCACCGCGATGTTGGTTCAGGGGAAAAACGCCGCAGGCGCCATTCTGGGGGATGGCTGGTTCCGGGGCTTTCTGAGCTGGACTCCCACTCGCAACTACTATGGTCAAAAATTGGCCTTGCTCGCCCAGATTCAGGTGGAGTATCAGGACGGGACATCGGAGGTGATTGGGACGGATGAGAGCTGGAGAGCCAGCACCGGGCCGATTCTCGAATCCGATATCTATAACGGTGAAATTTATGATGCACGACGCGAATTGACAGGTTGGAATCAGGTCGGCTTCGATGACCAGAATTGGCAGGCGGTCAAAATAACTTCTCCAGGCAAACGGCGGCTGGTGGCTGCGTATGGGCCGCCGGTTCGCAGAATTCAGGAAATCAAACCCATTGCTATTCTCAAGACTCCAGCGGGGGAGACGGTATTCGATATGGGGCAAAATATGGTCGGTTGGACCCGACTCCGGGTGCAAGGGCCGGCGGGAACTACGGTAACGTTGAAACACGCCGAGGTGCTGGATAAAAATGGTAATTTGTACACGGAAAATCTCCGCAGTGCCAAGCAGCGGGATCAATATATTTTGAAAGGTGGGGGCGAGGAAATTTTCGAGCCACATTTTACATTTCATGGGTTTCGCTATGTGGCGGTGACTGGCTTCCCCGGCCAACCCACCCTCAATCACCTGACGGGGATTGTCATTCACTCGGATATGACGCCCACCGGCAGCTTTGTCTGCAGCAATCCGTTGATCAATCAATTGCAGCATAACATTCAATGGGGCCAGAAAGGGAATTTTGTGGATGTCCCCACCGATTGTCCACAGCGTGACGAGCGGATGGGCTGGACCGGCGATGCGCAGGTGTTTTCACCTACCGCCTGTTTTAATATGGACGTGGCGGGATTTTACACCAAATGGTTGAAGGACCTGGCTGCGGATCAATTTCAGGATGGAGTGGTGCCGCATGTGATTCCTGACGTGCTGCGCCAGGGCGGAGCCGCAGCCTGGGATGAAGTCCTGGAGACCCAATCCAACAGCCCGGCATTGCCTGAATCGAAAGCCGGTGGCTCTTCCGCCTGGGCTGACGCTGCCGTGGTCGTGCCCTGGACGGTTTATCTCTACTTTGGCGATCGGCGAATTTTGGAGGAACAATACTCCAGCATGAAAGCCTGGGTGGATTACATGAAATTGCAAGCTGGAGATACCTATTTGTGGCAAACTGGCGGTCATTTTGGTGATTGGTTGGCGTTTGCCACCAATCGCTCAGATTATCCAGGTGCCACCACGGATAAGGATTTGATTGCGACGGCTTATTTTGCCCATTCGACTGACATTTTGCAACGAGTGGCGGCCATTTTGGGCAAGGAAAATGACGCCCGAAGCTACGCTGAATTATTTTCGAAAATTAAACGGGCCTTTCAACAGGAATATGTGACGCCCAACGGCCGTATCACCTCGGGCACGCAAACTGCCTATGCGCTGGCATTGGCTTTTGGTCTATTGCCCGATAATGTCCGAAAGCAAGCTGCGGAGCGACTGGCGGCCGATGTCCAAAGCTTCAAGCACATAACGACCGGATTTGTCGGTGCCAACCTGATCAATCCGGTGCTGACGGACAATGGCTATTTGGATCTGGCCTATATGTTGCTGAATCGACAGGATTATCCGTCGTGGCTCTATCCAATCACCAAAGGTGCGACAACCGTCTGGGAGCGCTGGGATGGGATCAAGCCCGATGGTTCTTTTCAAGACCCGGGAATGAATTCATTCAATCATTATGCGTATGGGGCGATTGGTGATTGGTTGTACCGGGTGGTGGCAGGCATCGATATTGATCCGGCTCAGCCGGGTTACAAGCATATTATTTTCCGTCCGCAACCCGGTGGTGGAATTTCGTCTGCCAGTGCCAGCCATCATTCCATGTACGGCAAAATCGAATCCGCCTGGAAAATTGAAGCGGATAATTTTCATCTATCTATAGCGATTCCACCCAATACGACGGCGACGGTATATCTCCCGGCGGCGAAGCTTGAAAACGTGGTGGAGAGTGGGGTTGCTCTCAAAGCCGCCAAAGCGATTTTGGAGTATTCGCAGGAAGAAAAATCGGTAAAAATAAGCCTCGGATCAGGTCAGTACAAGTTTAGCTATAAAATGAACTAAGCAGGCGCAAGTGCGGGTGGCAGGATTGGAAACCGCGAATTGCGCGAATTCGACCAATGGAGCGAATTGGATATTCTACCGCACCGAGCAGCAAGGTTTCTGCATGCTTAGCACTACAGAAAAGCGGAAAGCGCCAGCGGAATTTATCGACCGCGGATTTCACAAATTTGATCAATTTCACCAATTGCTTATTCAGATCTACAGGCGATGCTGCGATTGGGATATTTTGCAATGCCAATGACTACGCCCAACTGCTGCCCGCACCCAAAGTGGAATGAATTTTTGCTTGACATTCAGAGCGAATTTCTTTATATTATTCGCGCACCAAAGGCGCCCGTAGCTCAATAGGATAGAGCAACGGACTTCTAATCCGTAGGTTCCGAGTTCGATTCTCGGCGGGCGTACCCAGGCCTCTGGCAGCAATTACCTGCTGACTGCCAGAGGCTTTTTTATTCCAGATTTTTTTCCAGCTTAGTGCATCTCCTGCTTGTTACCTGGTACTGATGGTCAATTTATTTTTGGCAGCAAGAGTGAGTTGAACAAAAGCTTGTAAGTCGCCTGAGTAGATGCCCGAAATTGCGGGTTAAAGGCAAATAATACCAATTGACCTTTGCCTTTCCTTATCCAGACCAAATTGGACTTATTTCCCAGTGCCTCCTCTTTCTCGCAATAACCGCTCATCAGAATATTCTGCTCCGGAAACTTGCCGATCACCCGGCGGTCCATATCGAAAATAGGGATCGATGTCGAGAAGACGGGTCGCCCTTCAAACATGATCCCGATCTCTTTCGGTAAGCCCCAGGTGAGCGGGTGGTCTTCTAACAGAATGGTTTTCAACAGCGCATTGGGACAAAAAAGCCCGGCTTTCTGCACCTGTTCGGTTAGATCGCGGACGGGAAGCTGAAATTCTTCTCTATCATCTTTGCCGCGAACAATTTCAAGATTACCGGTGAAAAGCGCAGTGGATCGCCCCCAGGAGATGATCAGTCCGCCCTTATCCAAAAAGGTCATGATGTTTTCCAGGCCTTTCTTGCCGATGCCTTTGGTGAATTCCGGCGGATAGTCGGTCACATAATATTCCTCCCGTGCTTTGTACTTTCCTTCCATGAGGATGTTCTTGTCCTCGTCTGGAAAGATCACGATGTCATAATTTTTCACCAGATCGGCTTTTTCGAAATCACGGGGATGAATGACGGTAAATGGCACCCCATAGGAATCAAAAATATACCGCGTCCAGCCTGCATCCATGTCGTGAAAAAAGCTTTCCACCAATGCAATGCGAGGCATGACCACTGGGGCACTTTCTACAGTGATGGTCTCTTTCAGCACCAGCGGAGCGACTTTCATTTTTTGAACCAGGTCTCTGAGCGCATTGCCTGGGCTGTTGTAAATGATAAAGCTGCCTTTGGGCATTGCAACGCCTTCGATCTTTAGGGCACTGGAGAGTCTCTCGATTCGCAGACCCCGTTTCAACGCTTCGAAGGCCGCTTCAAAGCTTTCATTGTGATTGCAATTGAACACTGCCGCAGCCATCGTCCCTGGCAGGACTGGCTGCAGCACAAAATCTCCGGTGAGTCGATGAAATAGCGATTCGAATTGTTCGGAGCGAGCGTTGACCTCCACTGCCTGGAGCCCACGATGCAACGGTAGTGACCAACTGGTAACATCATACGGCTTGATGACCTCGCCACCTGGCGTATAATGCCGCACTGGATATATTTGTTTCTCCATGACTTCTTTAATAAACGAGCGGAAAGGCTGAGCCAGCGGCACGACCAGATCTCCTTTTTTGAAGCTGTAATTGGCGAAAGCAAAATCCTCCCCCATACGAAAAACATTCACACCGTGTTCCTGCATCAAATTGGCCAATTCCACCCATTCGCTAACATCATGCTGTGCTGCAGGCAGGACAAAATAGTAAGGTGGGGTAGTTATTCCTTTTTGTACTTCTCGGCGACAGAGATCGTTGCGAAACTGAAGAATTTCGCTGCGGTGCAAGGAGGCCGTTTTGAGCAACGACATGGTGGAGGCGATTTCATAGGTGACCATATCGCTCAGTCGCCACCAACCACCAGGCCAGGGCAATGGCATGTTGATGCTCTTTTTATACTCCGACAACCCCTTCCCTCCAACACGTAACTCATTGGGTTCGACATAGATTGGAGTGGCATCTTTGATACTGGCCATCTCCGTCAGCATCCCGATCACATTTTTCCAGATGCCCGTGGTAGTGGAACCCGGCCAGTAATCATCGAAAATGTTGCTATGGGTAACGCCAGCCAGTCCCTGCTCCGTCATATCTGCGATCATATTGGCACCAAAAATTTTGGTCCAGTTCCAGATGCCAGCATCCACATTTTCAGCAATGGGATCATGGGATGGCGGCACAAAATAGCGGACACCAGTGGATCCCATTTGATGCTTTTCGATCATCACCTGGGGAAACCATTCCAGACTGTAAATGCGAGAAATAGCGCGGGTATCTTCCTGGGTTAGGGTAACAAAATCCCGATTATTATCATGGCCGATATATTTGTGGTACACGCCGGGCAGCGAACAGCCCTCGTACTTGGTGCCCTTGTACTGGCGATAATTTTGAACCACGAGATCCATGCCATCGGGATTGTGATTGGGAACCATCATGTAGACTACATTTTGCAGCCAGGCGAGGATACCGGGATCCGTCGTGGTTACCAGTTGATGGGCAATGAGCGGTGCCGATTGAGTCGGCCCAACTTCATCAGAGTGCATCGATAGAGTGGCCAGCAGAAAGACCCTGCCTTCGGCAAACATCTGGGTCCTTTCGGTTTCAGACAGGTCGGGATTAAGCGCAAGCTGACGATTGATTTCTTTCAGACGATCGATTCGGCTGATATTTTCCTCGGATGAAAAAAGGGCAACATACATGGTGCGCCCCAGCGGCGAATGGCCGATTTCCATCATTTTCAGTCGCGGGGACGCCGCGTCTAACTTCTGCAAATAGCTGATGAGCTCTTCGTAATTGAACAGCATACGATCAGTGCCCGGTTTAAAACCAAAATGTTGTTCGGGCGTTGGTATTTCAGACGCTACCTGACTTAAGGATGGGCTGGAGTAGCTGCACCAAAACAGCACCAGCAGCAGCCACGACCACCAACAGCTCACTTTTTTTTGTTTCATAACCTCCTCCGGGATTGATTCACAATCATTTGGGTGTCCACAAGTTCGGTTTATTCCATGGGCATCCGTTGCTTTGGTATATTTGATTACTTTTCGTTAACGCGTCATTTTTCCTTTCGCTCGGGAATTCGCTTCAACAGCTCTTCCAGTTCGATCTGGGCCTCGGCCCAGCGATCGTAGCATGATTGCAATTGCTCTTTGATGCGGCGATATTCAGCGGGCAAGGTTCGCGACCGTTCACTGTTTTGATAGGTTTCGGGTTTGGCCAACTCGTTTTCAATTTCCAGTTGTTTTTTTTCCAAGTCGGCAATGGTCTGTTCCAACATGGCAACCTCGCTGGTTAAGCGTCGACGATCCTGGCTCACGGCTTGCCGCGCCGCGGCTTCCAGTCGTTTTTGTTCTTTGGTTTTTTTGCTGCTGGTGATGGCTTCCGATTTTTCGGGCGCGCTTTCAAGAGCAACTTCGGGTTCTGCTTGCCGCCGAGCCAGATAATCGGAATAGTTGCCCTCATAGGATCGGAGCTGGTGATTTCGGATTTCAATCACCCGATGCACAATCTTATCCAGGAAATAGCGATCGTGCGAGATGATCAACAGCGTGCCGGGATAATTCGCCAGCGCTTGCTCTAGCGCCTCTTTGGAGGCCATGTCGAGATGATTGGTAGGTTCATCCATGATCAGGAAATTGGCTTCTGACAGGAGAATTTTGGCAAGCGATACCCGGGCTTTTTCACCGCCAGAGAGCACCCTGATTTTTTTATAAACATCATCGCCAGTGAGCTGAAAACCTCCGAGGATATCGCGGATTCTGGGAAAGTGATCCCTGGCCACGGTGGCGGCAACCTCATCGTAGGCCGTGGCGTCCAGATTGAGCGTATCGACCTGGTGCTGAGCATAGTAGCCAATTTTGGTTCTCGGACCAATCTGAAGCGTACCATTTGACGGAGCAAGCTGACCGGCAATTAAGCGGGTTAAAGTCGTTTTGCCAGCGCCGTTCACACCGACCAGGGCGATTTTCTCGCCCCGATAAACTTGCAGGTCAACATTCTCAAGCACCCATTCCACAGCATAGCGAAACCACAAATTGCGGATGATCACCACTTCCTGATAGCTCGGCTCGGTTACCGTCAATCTAAAATTCAACCGTCGCGGTGGAGGAGGCAGCTCAACCTGTTCGAGCTTTTCCAGCATCTTAATGCGACTCTGCACCTGGGCCGCCTTGGTGGCTTTGTAGCGAAAGCGATTGATAAAACGTTCCTGTCGTTCCCGTTCGGCGCGCATTTCTTCAAATTTCTTTTGAAGCTGTCGCTCTTTTTCTTCTTTTTGCTGCTCATAAAAATGATAATTACCGGGATAGTGTTCCAGACGACCGCGCTCCAGTTCATAAATTTCCTGTGCCAGGCGATCGATGAAGAAACGATCGTGGGAGACAATCACCATCGCCCCGCGAAAACTTAATAGATACTGCTCCAACCATTCCAATGACGGCAGATCGAGATGGTTGGTCGGCTCATCCAGCAGCAGCAGATCCGGGGTTTGAATCAGCAGTCGCGCCAGGTACGCTCGCATCCGCCAGCCACCGCTAAAGTCAGAAAGCGGCCGATTGAAATCGGTGATCTCAAATCCTAACCCCGTCAGGATGCTTTTGGCTGTGGCTTCAAATTGATAACCCTGCAAAGCTTCATAATAATGAGTTAAATTGCCCAGTTGCTGCAACAAGGCTTGGTGATCGGAGGTGTCTGCCTTTAGGGCGTCATGGATTTCAGCGATTCGCCTTTCGAGATCGAGAATTTGTTGTTGTCCTTCCAGCACAATATCGAGGACAGTGCCTCGTCCAATTGAAATTTCCTCCTGTGGTAGATAGCCGATGCGGTAGGCTTGAGGCTTGATAATCGTTCCCTGATAATCGGATATGTCGCCATGGATAATCCGAAGCAGAGTTGTCTTGCCGGCGCCATTCGGCCCAATCAATGCGGCACGTTTATTCGGATGAATAACCCAATCGACTCCTGCCAACAATTGGCGCGCACCGATAGCATAATGTAGATTTCGAACTTGAAGCATGGTGGTTTTATTATTGGAACTGGATAATTCAAGTCAGTTGCTTTGAACTCTGGTAACAGCACTCAGAATTGGTTGATAACATTTTTCTCTATCGCCGACTGTTGCAAATGACGCTCGACTGCATCAATCTATTTCTTCCGTTTAACAGGTCGCCTGGCATCGATTCGATGTTTGACTGTTCTCGTGACTCGTTTGAAAAATACATCATGCTGTTGTCTTCGTTCGGCTGAACTTCGCGCGACATAAAATTTTTCACCAGTCAGTGGATCGATTTTTGTATAATAGATAATCGAAGCCAGGGTCATTGGTAATGGGATAAATGCCTGCACCTGCTCGGGCACAAATTCAAAGCTCGACAGAATCTCGCGCACCATGGTTTTCATGTCCTGAAGACATGTCCCCGGATGGCATGACATGAGATATGGCAATAGATGTTGTCGTTTGCCCAGCGATTCATTGACCGTCCGAAAGGTGCAGATAAATTCATTCAATTCGATCAAAGGCAATTTTCGCATCGCTCGCAACACCGTTGGCGTGGTATGCTCTGGTGCTATTTTTAATTGACCACTGACATGGTGTGCCAGTAATTTTTTTAATAGCGTTTTGGCAGCAGGATCACGCATGAACAGATCGTAGCGAATTCCTGAGCCCACGGTCACCTGTTTGACACCAGGAATCTGGCTGGCCTTTTCCAGCAATTCGATCCATGCGGTGGTACCGAATTCGAGGTTAGGACATAGCGCCGGAAAGGTGCAACTCTCGCGTGGGCAGCGCCACTGAATGCGACAGCCAAAGGCATAATTGTTTGCGGAAGGACCGCCGATGTCGGTAATATGTCCCTTGAAATCTGGTGCTGCGGCAATTTTTTTCACTTCGCGCAAAATCGATTCTTGACCCCGACTGGTAATTTTTTTGCCCTGGTGTAGAGTGAGCGAGCAAAATGAACAGCCAGAAACGCAGCCCCGATGTGCGGTGATGGAATGCCGAATCATTTCGAATGCCGGAATCGATTTTTCATAGGATGGATGCGGTCGCCGCACAAATGGCAGTTCATAGATTCCATCCAGTCGCTCTGAATTCAGCTCTGCCGGGGGATAATGAATCAGATAACGTTTTCCAGCCGGTTGAGCCAAGACCCGATGCTGGTGCCGGTAAAAAAGACGATAAAACTCCAGCAGGCTCTCGGGCGATGCCATGGCGTCCTCTTCCGAGGGCAGAATGGTTGCCCCTGGCGGAATTTCTCTGGACATAATGACTGTGCCAGGAATACCGATTAGCGATGCCCCATCGGCTAATCGTTCGGCAATTGTGACAATGGCCTCTTCGCCCATGCCATACACCAGAATGTCGGCTCGACTGTCTTCCAAAATGGAACGACGGACGCGATCACTCCAAAAATCATAATGGACCACGCGGCGCATGGAGGCTTCGATGCCGCCGATGACGATAGGAACGTCCTTGTAGACCGATTTGACCAGATTACAATAGACAATGACCGCTCGCTCGGGCTTATGCCCTGCTTCACCACCGGGCGCATAAGGATCATCGCTGCGATAGCGCTTGAATGCCGTGTAGCGGGACAGCATCGAATCCACATTGCCCGAGGTAATGCCAAAGCAAAGCCGCGGTTTCCCAAAAATGGTTATGGACGATGGATTTTTCCAATCTGGCATCGCAATGATCCCCACTCGAAAGCCATGATGCTCCAGCACTCGGCCAATAACCGCCACGCCAAAGGACGGGTGATCGACATAGGCATCGCCGGTGATCAGCACAATATCAACCTGTCCTTGCCAATCGGGCGGCATTTCTATGGGTGAAAGTGGCAAAAATTTTGTGGCCATAACTCAACTTTTGGGATGACTTGGTATCAGCAAATAGTCCGGTACGGGTGCTAAGCCCCGCACTTCAAATGCGCCTGGCAAACTCGTTCGAACATTTTATCATATATGGGTGCCATCAGATGCCAGGAGTATCGTTCAACAATAGAAGTTAGGTTTTGTTTCCGAATTGTTTGGATATTTTGAATAGCCCGCTGCAGTTTGAAGGCCAGATCGTTCACGTCATCATAGAAATTCTCGGAGAATTCAGCCATAGGCACGATTTCTGGATAAACCAATCGCCGTGGCAGCAGTGGATAGCAGCCAGCGTAAATCGCCTCGATAACGCTGATGCCCCCAAAATCGTGGAGTGAAGTGACCGGCAGGATATCGGCACTTCGCAGCCAGGCGGCATACAACTCATCATCTGATATAAAGCCATAGTGCAAAATGCGATCGCTCCATTTCAGACGAGCGGCTTCAAATTCTGTCGGCTGGTTGCGTAAATTTTGTCCCATAATAATCAGCCCAAAATCCAATCCTTCTGCTGCTACCAGATCTAAGGCCCGAAAAAAATCGCCGGGGTTTTTATCATATTCCCAGCGATGGTTCCAGAGAATCCTGGCCGGGCGCTCGGCGTTCTTGGGAATCACTGGCTGGCATTGATCGAAACGCTGCAAATCGATGCCCAGCGGCAAAACCTCACTTTTGTTGGCAATTGCGCGAATGGTTTCCGTTTCACGATAGTCAGGGAACTGCTGTAACAGGCGCGGCAATTCTTGGAGGAATGAGCGCCGATGATAATTGGAATTGAAAAAAACCGCATCTGCCGCCAGGGCGGAAAGGTAGTTGATAAATCCGTATTGCAGTTCCCGACGATGAATAACGTCCCGATCAGTAGCCTGCCAGGGATAGGTCAATTGATTTTCGTGAAAATACAGGGCCAGTGGCAAAGCGGCAGTTTGATGTCGCGTAAGTGCCATAAACGAAGCAACATCCAGCATGTCGGTGGCCAGCAATAAATCCGGCATGTCTGCCTGCATCAGAAATTGCCTGGAAAGGGCGATGGCACCGCCCCGCAATCGCCATTTCCAGAATTGGCCGCTCATGGATAGCACCCGTATTTGATGCCGGCTATGCCGCTGGTATCCGCTGGCCCAGGCGGCATGGGAACCACTCCAATAGGGTTCGAGAATTAAAATTTTCATTTGTTCTGAGTTCGCAAATGCCAGTTGCCTGACAATGTAACCACACCATTCTTGTGCCCGACAGTGGCCGCTTCATTTAATCTTAGCAGATCACAATCGGCTGGGCACAGGCCTGACCCCACAACATCAAGCGTAAGTTTATTCCTATGGCTTGCGCCCGGAATGCATCAAGTCAGGAATAGGGATTTGGCCAGCCATTTTCTGCTCATTGAGTTTGTTGCTGGAGCTGTTGGAGATACTTACGCATCTCATGAACCATAGCCTCGCTATGAGTGCCCTTGTTGGTCTCCAGATCAATGTACCTGGCGCTGTTCATCATCGAGACCATCTTATGGAGGTTAGCCGGTTCGTGCAGGGAATCCTTGGATGCGCCAACGATCAGGGTTTGGTATTTGATGTCCGGCAGCAGTGACCAGGCTTCCCAGCGCCATAGCTTCATCACTGCTTTTTTGAGTTTCCAGGGATCCGCCGCGTCGATATTATTGCAGTATTTTTGATATTGCTCATAATCACTTTTAATGTCGAGCCGGAATGTCTTCAGATACCATTTAACCAACGGCTTGATCAACAAATACAGCCGTGGTGGGAAAAAATAAATGATTACTTTTCCAAATCGGGGCACACGAAATACGGCATTGGGGCCGATTAGCACCAGACAGAGTGGATCTTTTTTTAAAAAGCGACAGCAATCCAGAATCGCAGAAGCGCCCAGAGAACTGCCGAACAAAATAAACTGCCGATCCTGCATCTTGAAGTGTTCGACCAGGGCAACGATATCCTGACCGATGTCTTCCACTCCGTAAGCAGCCCGCCCAGTGACACGGGAGGAAATTTTTTCCCTGGTTTCAACGTAATAGACCTGAAAATCTTTGGTCATCTCCTGCAAGACCTTTTTCCAGGCGGAAAGAAGTGTGATCCAACCAGCAATGAATAACACCGCTGGATTGTTGGTTTCGTGCGCCGGCTTAAATGAGATGACTCGGAGAGAAACGTTTTCAGCCACCGGGATCATGGTTTCGGTTGCCGAACAACCCGGGGCACAATAGTCGCTCAAATTTTCCATTACTCCCTCAATGAATTTTGAATCCAGAATTTTCGGCAGGATTAATAGCTGCAAATGGCGAAAGTTAATTGAGTCGCTTTTCAGAAGTCACTTTAACCAGGCGTTGAGCCTGCTTGCGAACTTCCCGCATCACTCGCATCAGATTGCCTCCCCAAATTTTCTCGATTTGTTTTCTGGAATAACCGCGACGGACAAGCTCCAGCGTAATGTTGCCCATCTCGCTAACATCATAGCAGCCGATGACTGCTCCACCGCCATCAAAATCGGTGCCGATGCCCACATGGTCAATTCCCGCGACCTTGACGATATGATCTATATGATCCACCACGTCAGCTACCGTGGCCAATTGCGGTGGAAAGCGTTTGTCCAGTTCCCGACGTTGCTGGCGCAGCTCTTGCTGCTCTGCGGCTGACATCTGATCCCAGAATCGGTACTTTTCTCTCAATTGGGCGAAGGCTGAATCTCGCTGCGGATTGGGTGCTTCGGGCTTTACATAGGCGCTCATGATGCACATCTGTATCACCCCTCCATTCTGGGCTAATTTTACCAGCATCTCGTCGGTCATGTTGCGCGGATGATCGCAAATGGATCTGGCACAAGAATGTGACGCAATAACCGGTGCGCGGGATAATTGCACCACATCGAAAAAAGCCTTATCGGAAATATGAGAAACGTCGATCATCATTCCCACTCGATTCATCTCTGCCACTACCTTTTTGCCAAATTCACTCAGGCCGTTATGCTCCAGCGTGTCCGTGGATGAATCACAAATATCGTTGTTGTTGGTATGGCACAGCGTCATGTAGCGCACACCCAGATCATAATAGCGTTGGATCATGGTGAGGTCGTTGCCAATCGCGTAGCCATTCTCGATGCCAATAAAAATGGCTCGCTTGCCAGCTTTTTCGAGGCGATAAGCATCGTCTGGTGAAACTGCCAATTCAGCCAAATCTGGATGCTGAAGGACGCTGTCGTGAATCACGTGGATTGTTCGTAATATCAGTTCTTTCGCTTTTTCATTCGCTGCAGCATTACGAGCCCCCTGGCCGACAAATGCCGCAAAAAATATTGCATCCAGTCCCCCTTCTTTCATGCGTGGCAGATCGACCTTGCTGCCATCCTGATGCACATCATGGCGCTGACCCAGGTTATATTCCGTTCGGAGAAAGCGAAGCGGCGTATCGCAGTGCGAATCTACTGTCAGGATGCGATCATGGATTTTGGCGGCTTTTTTTGCGAGTTGGGCATCTCTATTTTCATAAGAATGACTGTCAAAGACCATTAAAAAGATCAGCAAGACCCAAGTAAAAGATTTTGTCTTGAACATACGCTTTTCCTTCATACATTGGTAATGTTGCTATCTAACATCAACGCCGATGGTTTTAATTGCTTTCATTGCCGGCTGACACATAAAATCAACTTAGGTCGATTCCTGCTGGCCGCAATGAAACGACGTCAGGATTCCTTTCTTTAAGTTGATTACAAAATAAAGCTTGACTACAAGATTTAATGGTAGCTATAATATAACCATTTTTGTTAATTGTCAAGCATTTTTTTATGGCGAGCCTTCAATCATATCCTGTTCGGCACGAATGAAATATTGTCAATGGCACAAATTGTGAAATGCATTTAGATGATTGGGTTCAATTTGGATTTATCCCCTAATTTTGTTACTTCTAATTTAGTCACCAGGAATTTGATGGTGGTGCATTAGGGCATTAAGAATAGTAAATAAAAGGCCCCAATCCCCCAGAGGACTGAGGCCTTCATGAGTTTTTTATTCACACCAATGCAGCAAGGTCATTTTAAGCGATGTAAAAAAAGCTTGATTTGATAACGAGATTCATTTCACGCCCAATGTAGCCCAGGATAAAATTGATGCTGGAGCGCTTGAATTGCTTTTTGAATAAAGCCCTATTATTTCACCAGCACTAATTTCTTTGTCGCCTCAAAATCACCCGATTTGATCTTGTAATAATAAACTCCAGATTCCAATTTCGATGCATCAAATTGGAGTTGGTAAGATCCAGCCGCCTTGTATTCATTCAGCAAAACTGCCACCTCTTCACCCAGCAGATTGTACAGCTTCAATGTGGTCAGCCCAGCTTTTGGCAGATCATACTGAATGGTGGTCAGCGGATTGAAAGGATTAGGATAATTTTGAGAAAGCTGATAGTCGTTTCCAGGGACTTCTGCCGAAGAGCTTTTTACCCCAGTTCCCTGAATAACCGTAATCGGGTTTTCCAAACGGAATGAATAATATTCTGGCTCCGTAAAATCGAGCGCAGCATTGGTGACGAAATAGCCAATTTCGTATTTGCCCAGTGTCGTCCCAACGTTCAATTCAATTTGGACGTCGATATAAGCCGTATCACCAGCCTGGTAGTTGTAAGGCGTATTGGCTTGATAGACCACCCACTGCATGTCGGCTCCGCTGGATAAACGATTTTCGAGCTCTTTGGTCCAGTAATCGACCTGACCGCCTGGATCACCATCTGCACTATCGGGATGGAGGAAGCTGCATTCATCTGGACCGATATCGCCAGAGTACTTAACCGATTTGACGCTCCAATCGTTGGGGATCAACATCCCGATAATGCCATAATGTGGATTTGGTTCCTGATCTTCGGTGCGAACCTGCAAGTAAACCGAAATCGTTTCCCCAGTTTTCGCCGTCGTCGGCTGATCCACTTCCAGAATGGTGAAGCAGGCACTCAGCAACGGCAAAATAATGGCAGCAGCAATGACAAACAGAAGCTTTGTGGTACTGAATTTCATGATCGTTCTCCTGGTTTTGGTTATACAATGATTCTGAAACTAACTGGAATTAAGTCCTCCAATGGGAGTTAAGGCGTCAGCCTTGCAGGTATCAATGATTCTGAAACTAACTGGAATTAATTCCCCCGATGGGAGTTAAGGCGTCAGCCTTGCAGGTATCAATGATTCTGAAACTAACTGGAATTAATTCCCCCGATGGGAGTTAAGGCGTCAGCCTTTTATGTAGCAGCCCTTCATTTAATCAATTTTTGATTTCCGCCATCACCTCCTTCGAAATTATCAATGTTCAAAGATATTTTTCAATCGCCGCTTTCAACTGATGCTCCGATGGAATGATGCTGACAAACTCGGGAACATTTTCGATCAGAATCGTCGGTAATT
>JAPDQM010000076.1:0-18151 GCA_034505795.1 Candidatus Zhuqueibacterota bacterium | reverse complement strand
TGATCGCGCTTTCCTGGAACTCGATAAGCTTCGCCCAATGGGTGACGCATCACCAGGCTGTGGCGCAACCGAACGTTCCTAAACCGACGGTCAATTTGCCCATGACCGATCCGCGCTTCGGAACAACGCTAATTCGGATCAGCAATGCTCGGGCATCGGGTTGCGCTGGCGTTGTGCCCCAATACTCGAAACGCCAGGCCTGGAATGCCGATGAATCCCGCTTACTGCTATTCACCAGCGATGGTCTTGCGCTCCTCTACGATGGCGCTACCTATCGATTCATCCAGGTGCTCCATGCCGTTTGGGGCGAAGATGTGTTCTGGTATCCGATTGATCCAGCCATAATTATCTTAGCACAAGATAATGCGCTTTTTGCCTATCATGTGGAGTCGGGTAGTCTCACGCTGCTCTGTTCCTTTCCCGAATATACGTTCATCAACACCCGTGGGGAAGGAAATTTAACCCGCGATGGCCGCTACTATGCGTTTGTCGGTCAAGTCTATGATGAAAACGTCCAGGTAACCTATTTCAAAGATCTTGTAGTCTATGATCTGGTGGCCAATCAGATAGTTGCGAAACTCAGGCTACCAGGGACATTGACTGATTTCGACTGGGTTTCGATTTCTCCTTTGGGGAATTATGTGGTGGTGGACTATGCGACCAGTAATACAGGTCGGTTCGAGGGGGTGGAGGTTTATGATCGAAATTTCAATTTTCTCTGGCAAAAACCATTAGGTGCAGGACACAGCGATCTTGGTATCGACGCCAATGGCGATGAAGTGCTGGTGATGGCTTATTATGACGATCAAACCAACAGCAACTTTATCAAAAAATATCGACTGGCTGATGGTCAGGAAACCTCATTGCTCGAGGTTTCCTGGCAATTTGATTGCCATATCTCCTGCCAGAACCAGGCTCGCTCCGAATGGTGCTTCGTCAGCACGTTCGATGGCGAGGCGCGCTTGACTGACGACAGCCTTTCCTGGCTGCCCTTCGAAGACGAAATCTTTGCGTTGAAGCTAGACGGAAGCGGCGAAGTTCAGCGCGTCGCCCATCATCACAGCCGCCGCTTTTCACCGACTACCCCGGATCGCGACAACAGCGTTTACTGGGCAGAACCGCATGCCACGGTAAGCCGCGACGCCGGACGCGTTCTCTTTGGCAGCAACTGGCGCGAGGATATTGAAAGCGATTCCAGCGTGGATAGCTATGTGGTCGACTTTCGTGCTTGGTTGGGCGTTGACGAATCGATGCGTTTGTTACCCGATGAAATATATCTGGCGCAGAACTATCCTAATCCCTTTAATGCCAGCACAGTGATCAGTTATCAGTTGCCAGTAAGCAGTCATGTAGAGTTGAGCATTTGCAACCTGCTGGGGCAAAAAATCCTGACACTAGTTTCGGAGCAACAGGTAGCAGGAATTCACCGATTCAATTGGGAAGCCAGTGGATTGGCAAGTGGAATGTATTTGTATCGGCTGGAGGCGACTGATCCTGGGAGAAGTTTGTCCCGAAGGGAAATGAGAGGCTCAGGGCAAGATTTTGTACAAAGCAAGAAGCTCATTTTGATGCGTTAGCTGGAGCACAATTTTTTCTACTAAAAAAGCAGGACACCAGGAGGGAGATGGAGGTTCTGCTCTTCTTGTCTTCGTTTCGGATTTATTGCACCGCTACATATTCCGCTCATCCTACAACCTATCATTTAATGCCCTTGATTCGATTCTGGGGCTAATTTGAATTCGCCCGATTAAAAATTTGAAGCGATCGAAAAAATATACTTGACAATTTGTCTTCTATTGTATATATTTAGTATATAAAAAATGACATAATGCTTCGGTTTTGACAAGGAATGCCATGGAAAATAAAGTGAGATACTATCGGTTTATGAATAACGAAATGACGCAGCAGGAACTGGCGGATCGAGCTGGTGTGGCGCGTCAGACAATTATTGCGATTGAAAAGGGTGCCTTCAATCCATCGGTGAAGCTAGCCCTGAAGCTGGCTAAAATCTTCGGTGTGACAGTGGAGGATCTCTTTGCCTTGGATGAAAATGACTGATCACCTTGCAGGAGAGATGATGAAAACAGCAAGTTCAGTGCTCAAAACATTCTGGTTTTTCCTTACACTTTTGCTGATTATGGTTGGCAGGGCAATTCCTCTGCCCTTGCTGATATTTTTAGCCGCCCTGACATTAGCAGCGCCGCTGGTACGCGAATTCATATTCAACTCGCAAATAGATGAGCGGCAGCGTCAGATCACTCACCTTTCCAGCCATGTGGCTTATTTCACCTATTCGATGCTCATTATATTGGCTATCGCCAAAGAATTCTCTGCAAGGGGCCAAGCCGATCTGTTAATTCTGCTGCTGTTGTTATTGCCGCTCTTAGTAAAAATTGTCATTGTACTGCTGCAGCACTACGGAGCACCCAAAAAGAGGCTGCTCGATTATGTGCAATTATTTTTCCGGGGAATTGTGCCTTCCGAGGCAGTTGACGAACGCCAGCACGCGATCGGAAATTTTTCCAGCCATATTGCGTTTTACGTTTTTTTAGCCCTAACCATCTCGGCCATGGTGTTTCTTTTCATTCGAAACAGTCAGAATCCCCCCAATCTCTGGTATATGCTGTTGGTTGTTCCGTTGGTAGCAAAATTGTACACGAGTTTGCTCATGAGCTATGGCGCCGCAAGAGGTGCCCAAATCCTTAGTGCAACCATTGTTCTATTATTTTTCACGTTTATTCTTCTCTCACACGGTTTTAGCGCGGGATCATTGATCGAGGCCCTGCCCTTCCTCGTCATTTTGGGGGTGATTGGATTGGCTGCAAAGCACCCACGACTGGCAGGTGCCCTGTTGATATGTTTAGCCGTGGGACTCACCATTTTCTTCAAGGGCTGGTTTCGCATGGACGTCTATGGCTTAATTTTGATGTTTGCTCTAATTCCAATCCCACTGCTGTTGAGCGGGGTGGCGTTGGTGCTGCCGCGTACGTCCAACGCGTGATCATTTTCTCGAGCTGTCGCATCAAGTTAGAATGATTGTTTGCCTATCACAAGAATTCTATTCATCCTTACGGCAGGATTTTAAATTAAAGCGCTGGAGCGGGCTGTTTTGCAACCTATAGGAGGAATTGCAAAGCCTTCAATCCGAGGGGTAGCCGAACTTTAATGTAAATAAATTTTATGGAGGCGGAATTATGATGGTACCGATTTTCAAAGCTGGTATCCTGGGCGCACTGATGCTGTTGCTCTGTTTTGGGGCAAGCGTTCTGGCTATGGCAACTGAGTCGGCGCATCAGGTTCAATTGTCTACTACGCTGAGCGGTCATATGATGCTGGGGCTTGGTTACACTTATTATTGGAACGTGCATCAGGGCTGGCAGACGATGTTTTACTTGATTCCGGAAAAGGGATGGCCTTATGGCATATCGACGGGATACAACCACCTGTGGGGAGAGAAGAAATGGCGACCCAATTTAACGGCTGATTTCATGGTATTGGCCAGCCCACCGGATCCTGCGAAGCGGAAGTACCTAACGATGTTCAAGCTGGTTCCGGGAATTCAGTATGATTTCAAAAGCGACCAAAATTTGAATTCACGGCTCTGGATCGCTTATTTTCTCAAGCAGACTCGGGCCAAAATTGCACCAATTGGTTTGGAGCTGATGTATGGGCATAAATGACCGGTTGGCTTAGCCTGTTACTGACCGGTCGCTCGCAGCGACCGGTCAGTCCGGAGGTACTCGATTGGGCCACTGACCGGTCGCTTATAGCGGACCGGTCAGTCGAAAATTATGCTAATTAAAAGCACTGCCACAAAAAAGTTCTTGACAAATCAAGATTGATTTTGTATATTATGTAATGATTGCAAAAAATCAGTAATTCAAGCGGCTGAGGTTTGTTGGATCGTCGCCGCGTGTAGTTGTTCGTTCTTCATTATCTCTTGTGGTTTTATGGTTCTGGTGGGCAAGCAGCCCGGAAAATGTGAACCAATTGCAAAGTAGATATCAATGATCTGTCAAAGATCGAGTGGTCTCTATTATTTCTCTCTAAAAGCGAAAAAGCATATCCTCTCATAGGCGTAGCAAAGGGTATTCTTTTTCGCTTTTTTATTTTTAGGAATTAAGGCAGATATTAATGAACCGCCGCAAATGAGCAAGACACCAGCGGAAATGAATAGTGGCTAAGTCACGAGCATCTAAATCCAGATAAAGATGTGGGTGAACGACATGCGTCATGCTGCAATGTAGTGTCATAAGCGACTTGAGCGGTTTCAGATAGATAGTGCAGGAACCAATCGTGGAGGGAGGTGAGATAAAACCTAATTGACGTTTTTTCGAGGTATTATTTAAACGGTTGAAATCATTTTCAGCAAGTTTAAGGAGGATTGGATCATGTGTAAACTATGGGGTAGAATCCCGGCGTTAATCATCACCATTTTCTTATTGATGGGAGGCTTTGGCTCGTTCCTGAATGCCGGCGTCACCGGAAAGATTTCGGGCGTCGTCAAGGATGCGGGAACCGGTGAAGCCCTGGCCGGCGCCAATGTGGTGATTGTTGGAACCACTTTGGGCGCCAGCACCGATCTCAATGGACGGTATTTCATTCTCAATGTCCCGGTCGGTGTCTATGCAGTAAAAGTGACCATGATGGGCTATACTTCGGTGACCAAAACCGATGTGAAGGTGTCGGTTGACCTGACCACCGAAGTGAACTTCAGCTTAGCGACCACAGTTATTGAAGGCGAAGCCGTTACGGTAGTTGCTGAACGGCCGCTGGTTGAAAAAACGCTCACCCAGTCGAAGACTACTATTGATGTCCATGAATTAAATCATAATTTGCCGGTTGCCAATATCCAAGATATCATCGAAACCGCAGCCAGCACCTATAAAGGCTACGTTCGTGGTGGACGTAAATATGAGACCAAGACCCTGATTGACGGTGTAGATGTTTCGGATACCTATTTTTCAGGCGGTACTGGCGCTTTTGGCGGCGGCGATGTCGGGCATACCTATCAGGGCTTCCGTCGTTCCGAATTGGATCAGACGACAATGAGCGATGTGCCATCGGGTGCCATTCAGGAGTTGAACGTGTACGCCGGCACCTTTACGGCCGAATATCCAACCGCATCGGCTGGTATAATCAATATCGTGACCAAAAGCGGTGGCAAGGATTATCACGGCAAGGTTTTCGCTCGCATGACGCCCTTGAATACGTGGGAACATTTTGGCGATAATGTCTACTGGATGCGAAACGATCAAACCGCGTTAAATCCAACCACTGGCAAATTGGATACGTTAAATGTTGGCTATTTCACTGAAAAGGCCAAATGGCTCAAGGCCGGCACAACCTATGGCAAGCGCGCCGCAGAATTGTATACCTGGAATGAAGACCTGGCTCGTGATCAATATTATTATGACCCAACAGATTCGGTCGGCTTGGGACGTTCGTACGACATCGAAGGCAACCTCAGCGGTCCCATTCCCTTCCTGGGCGACAAAGCAGGCTTCTTCCTGTCGGCACATTTTCTGAATACCCGCACCTCGGCCCTGCCATTCGATACCGATAAGCGCTTCATCAGCAGTTTAAAATTGCACTACGATCTCGATCCCGCCATGCGTATTTCGCTCTACGGTCAACTGGAAGATGGCGGCAAACTGTTTAATTTTGTGAATTGGAAATTCAATCCCAAATGGGCCTACTACATGGAAGGCGCCCCTCGCTACAAAGATTTGTCTTATATCGGCTATGCCAAATGGACGCATACCTTATCGGCAAAAACCTTCTATGAAGTCCAGATTAGCCACAATGCCAAGAACGATTGGATTGGCTATCCCGATGACAACAAGGACGGCTATTGCGACATCAACGAAAAGGGCGATTTCATCCAATTCAAGGACCTGGATGAATACCTCCGCTATGTCGGTGGTATCACGAAAACCGATACCATCCGTGATGCGCAGGGCAATATCCTCAGCATCGAGACCTATGCTGATCTGAAATCATTGACGGGTTATATGGGCAATTGGTACGCGGAAAACAAAGATGCCGTGTTGCCGGCCAGAGACCCGAATCGGGCGTTTTTCTATCAAACCGTGGATCCGGCTTCGGGTGTCAATGAAGCCAAGCCCAACTTCTGGAAGGTCGACGGCTGGTATCGCACGCACTATCCGCCGCCATTGTACAGCAAAACGCTGCGGAATGTCACCACCTTCAAAGCCGATTTCACCAGCCAGCTCAATTTTAATCATCAAATTAAGAGCGGTCTCCAATTCCGATATCATAATGTGGATGTGGATCACAAGCAATCCGAATTGGGTGGGAATGGACGACAATATCCGTATGCCCTCATGCACGTGGACATTCACAAGTTCAATCCCAAAGAGTTCGCACTATATTTGCAGGATCGAATCGAATATAGCGGTTTGATCGTGAATGTCGGTGCTCGTGTGGATGGCTATGATACCGATACCCGTAATTTTGTTAACGATTTTCATCCGTGGAATGTTGTGTATTATCCATCTAAGACGTTGAAAGAACTGGAGCCGGTTCGTGGCGACAAAGTCGGCTGGAAGTGGTATTTCAGCCCGCGCGTAGGTGTTTCACATCCCATCGCGACCAATATGGCCATGCACTACTCGTTTGGCAAGTTTATCCAGTATCCCAACTTTGCTTCGTTATATCAGGATTACAATTTTACCGATTATGCCGCATCGCCCTCCATCTACACCAAGTGGGTGGATCAGGAGCCAATGCGTGCCACCTCGTATGAAATGGGCTTGCAGTATTCTCCATTCTCCGACATCGCCCTGGATGGAACCGTCTATTATCGCGATATCGAAAATTACGGCAGTGCGCTGATTACGTTGACGCCGTATGCGGGTCAGGGGCTCTACATCGAGACGAGTTGGGGCCATGCCGATTCGCGCGGTATTGAAGTGAGCATCGAGAAGCGGCCGAGCAAGTGGTGGGCTGGTCGTTTGACCTATGCCTATTCATACATCAAGGTAGCGAGCCGAATGTCAGGCACCGAAGAAAGCCAGCGACTTAGCTTCTCGGCGAAAGTGGACAGTGCCAAATTTGCAGGACTGCCCTTTGAACGGCTGAATTCGTTGAACTATCGTGAAGAGAACGTGACGGTACGAGGTTCTGGTACCTCTAACCGCAATGCCCTGGCCGGTGGCTATGATCGAACCCATCGGTTTGCCGGCACGCTGATGTTCTATCTGCCTTATGGCGTGGAACTGAGTGCTATCAGTGAGTTAACCAGTGGTTTCAAATACTGGCCGACCGAAAATATCGATAACGACCCGTTCTTCAATGTCAGCCCCAAACTGCGTGAAGGCCCATGGAACTTCTGGGTAAATACTCGGATCACTTTGAGTCCTCTGGCGTTGCTAAAGGATGCGGGTGCGCTGTCCAGAGAATCGTTGGGCGGCATGAACGTCCGGCTGTTTGCGGAAGTGCGCAACCTGACCAACCACAAGAATATCCTGGCCTACAACAACACGCCGTTTAACGAAGCGACCGACCAGCGCATCTTTGAAATTGGTCGCGATTTCAAACCCAATACCGGCGATGAAGAGGATCCTCAAGGTTACCGCAAGATTCCGCATGACACCATGGGTCGTCTGCTGTATGGTCCTGCCCGTCAAATCTGGGCTGGCCTTGAGTTTTCGTTCTAAGTTCTGTTAGCAAGAACCTTTCCAGGTTTTAACAGTGGCAGGAAAAAACGAAGGAGATTTTCAATATGCATATTAAAAATAAAATCATCACCCTCAGCTTGATGCTGTTGCTGGGCTTCGGTTTCACGCTGAACCTGTGGGCAGAAGACCCGAACAACAACATCGTGATTGCGGCTGGAGAGACCTGGGGCACTTACACCCCGGCGAATTACGATTATGCCTGGCCCAGGTATCCCTATAAAGACGACATCTCTCAGCGCGGCAATGCCTCTGGTGGAGGCAGTACCGTATCAGCCTCCATTTTCGTTAGCAACCGCTGCGTCACCAGCGGCTACTATGGCAATCCGCCCTGGAGCTGGATGAGCGGTCTCTATGGTATCGACTTCGGCGATTACATGTACGCAGTCGAATTCAATCCCACTCAGGAATTCGCCAATCTCAATAAGGCGGTACATGGCGAAGCCAATGCCAATTATGCCTTTTTGCATTACAACCACAAAATTCCCGGTTACAACGATCCCAAACGCAATTTCCATGACCCAGTCGGCGGCGGTGCCTATCTGTCGAAAGATCGAACCCATGCCTGGTCTTCGGCTGGCTGGCCGACGCAATTAGGTGTGGACGTGAAGCTGACCGTTCATTCCTGGACCATGCCCTGGGGCAATCTCGATGATTTTCATCTGGTGGAAATTGAGCTGTATAACACCGGCCAGGCCGATGTCAATGGCGATGGTACGGTGGACATTACCAATAACGAAATTTATTCGCTTGCCTTCTGGTACGGCGGCGCTCCATTCGGCTTCTACTTCAGCAACGATGGTGGCCGTGGTTATTTCCAACCCAATAGCCGGTTCCGTGGTTTCGGGTTGGATCTGACCCCCGATGAAAAGGGCTTCCCCTGGAATATCCCCTTCCAGGGTTATGGCTCTGATCTGGGCGAGGAAGATTTTCCAGGCCTCGGCGATTTCGGCTTTTATTATGATGCCTATCACGGCTACAACTTCCTGGGCGCTAAGAAGTGGGATGAAGCCACCGGCACCTGGGTGGAAAAGAAGCTGGCGTTCAAAGATGCCTCTGGCAATGAAGTGGTGCCAGCGGTTGGCGAGGGCAAGCAGCGAGGCTGGTTCCAAACCTGGCAGCCTGGCTATAATAGTGTCAATGATTTTACCCCCAAAGGCGTTCACACATCTGCCATTGGCTCGTTCTATAAAGATGGCGGCAAGTCCAATGCCAAAACCAATTTTGATTTGAGTCCTAATCCAAACTTGTTTGATTCCGGAACCCCTGGCGATCCCACGACTTTCGTGGTAAAAGATCCGGCGAGTTGGGCCTATCCGGATGGTGCTTATGAAATGACAACCCCCAAGATGGCGGTTGACCCACAATCTGGTGCGCAATTGGGCATGAGCCCGATGGATCCGCAACGCGGTCGGCCACTGGAGCCTGGCATCATCACCGAAGGCCTGATCACCGAATATCGTTTTGATGGCGATCCGGTAACTGGTTTTGGGCCCATTGCGCTGAAAGTCGGCGAACGCGTGCGCGTCTATTTCTATCGTGGCTCGGGTTTCCGCATGGCTGGGCTACGTAAGACAGTGAAAATGGCGCAAGCTGTGTTCAATTCCATTAAACCCGATGGCTCTTTTGACGTCCCGCAATCGCCGCCAGTGCCTGAAATTAAACTCTCAGGCTCGACCTTGGTGCGACCGGTGATTAAATGGCAGGATCCCAGCAGTTTGGGCAGTTGTGATGGCATTAAGATCTACAAGTCCAAAGCGTGGCCGCGTTTTAATCCGTTGACCAAAGGCTTCCCCGAACATAACACCTGGTGGAAGACCATGGATCCGACCAAAATTCCGGCTCCTGAGCCCTACAACCCGCTGTTCAAAGACATGTTCCGCATCAAGGAGCAGCAGGGCGCATTCTGGGGACCGTATGAGTTGGTGAAGGTGGTTCCCAAAGCCGATTTTGCAAATTATAAGAGCAAATACAGCGATGCGGCTCAATATCCGTATGCCTGGGAAGACGATACCTATACTTCGCCTGGCCAGAGCTACTGGTATTATGTGGCTTCCTATAAAGAAGGTGCGGCGAGCTCTGTTCCCGCCAATTATGTGGGCTTAGAACCGGCCGATGTGACCTGGCTGGAAAGCGGCAAGGTAAATATCAACGGTCGAACTGGTCTCTGGAAGGGCGCCTGGCCACAATCCGAGCTCATGTCGTATTTCCCGGCCGAGACGGATATTCAGGGCCGCAAGGATATTGGTGCCCGATTCGTCCTGGTCTCACCGCCTGCGGTGATCTCTGATCTGGAACTGAATCGCGCCAGTGTTGGCGTTCGGCCCAATCCCTACAAGCGAGCCGCGTTCCATGATGTCGGCACCCATCAGGTCATGTTCTATAACCTGCCTTCGGTGTGCGATATTTCGATTTTCGATGTTTCGGGAATGCTGATCGATAAGATCCATTTCATCGCACCCACGCCTGAAAAGGGTGTTTATTTCTGGGATATGTTTTCCAAAAATGGCAACGAAGTGGCAAGCGGTCTCTATATCTGGGTGGTGGAATACGAGGGTGGCAAGCAGATGGGTAATCTGGCCATCATTCGTTAACTCCCCTGGATGTAGCTGATGTTATGCTTGACAAAAGAAATTTATAAAGTAAGGAGAACGATTATGAAGTTCACGAAAATAACTGTCGTTTGCCTGATTCTTGTCCTGCTTGCTGCTTCGTACAGCTTTGCGGAGTTAAGAAAACCAGGTGTTAACGGCGCAGCATTTTTGAAAATCGGAACCGGTGCGCGCATGGTCGCCCTGGGCTCTGCCGCGACCACGCTGCATGGCGATCCCAATATGATTTTCTGGAACCCGGCCGGCATTCAATTGGATGCTGGCAAGTCCCAATTTGGGTTCAACTACAATCAATGGATCGCAGGGCTGGATCATATTTCTGGGGCCGTCACCCATAGTTTTGGCAACCTGGGAACGTTCGGCCTGGGCATCATTTACATGGGCTTATCGGATATTACGGCGGATCGCGATATTGCGCCACCAGGATTCGAATCAGCCCAATATGAACCGCTCGGTACCGGACGTTACGACACGTTTAACTATTATGACATGGCGGTTACGCTGGCTTATAGCAAACAATTTACCGATCATTTCCGGATGGGCCTCTCGTTCAAATACATCCGGGAGACGATCGACGAAGAAGTGGCCGACGCGATTGCATTCGACTTTGGTGCGATTTACAACACCGGCTTTCGCGATCTGACACTGGGCGCCCGCTTGAACAATGTGGGTAGCGATATGCAGTTCTATGCAGTCGGTGCACCGCTGCCACTGAATTTTTCTATCGGCGCTTCTGCCAGTCTGGCCAAAGAAGAGAATATGGCCCTCAAAGGTTATGTGGATTTCACCAAACCACAGGATAGTCCACAACTCTTCTTCACCGGCCTGGAATGGAATGTCAAAAATATCTTCGCGCTGCGCGGCGGCTATAAGTTCGGCTACTCTGGTGCTATTGACGAGGCCTCTCGCCTTAGCCAGACCGATGAAGGCCTATCCTTCGGTGGCGGACTCAATCTGCCGATCGTTGGCTATAAGCTGTGGCTTGATTATGCGTTTACCAGCTTTAATGTCTTCAAAGACACGCATCGTTTTTCGCTGCGATTTGAATTCTAACGCATAGTCGAATATGAATGAAAAAAGCTCCCCGGAAGCAATTTCTGTGGGAGCTTTTTTCTTGTTAGGGCGAAATTGGAGGTAGTCAGTTTCTGTTGCAAAAATAGAAATCAAAAGAAACGATGTCATTCCTGTCTGCCAGTTGGCGGAAAGAAATGACTATTTATCCTGTTTTGATGATTTTGTAACAAGAACTAGTTAACTTAGGGCACTTCACTAAGAAGCAAACAACGCCCCGCATAACCATGTGATAAATCAAGCGTGAAGTAGCCATCGAAGGTGTTGCGTAATGAATTGTGATTGACTGAAAGGTTCCTCGATACAACGCAAATTGCTTGGCAGCGATTGAGGCAATGGGTTCACCAAACTACATGGCCTAACGGGGAACATTTTGGTGCGTGAAATGATTAATAGAATGCCACGATTGTTCAAGCGCTCGCGGCATGATCGCAAACGAAAATCGATAATCAAATAGCTATTGGAAGAGACAATGAAGTGTATCTTAAAAAATGGTTTGGCCAGGTTTGTAACGAAACATCGTTTGTCCACTCGTCTGTTATTCATGCTGGTTATTGGAACTGCATTTCATTCAGTTGCCAGCGGGCAGGAGCGGCCGATTCAATTTGCCGTTGATTATGCTCAGTTTCGATTGCAGCGAGATTTTGTTTACCTGGAAATTTATTATTCCATCCCGCGCAAAAATCTCACCTACCATCAGGCTCAAGCCGGTCTTCAGGCCCAGGCACTCATTCAAACTTATGTTCAGCAGGGTGACCAGACCATACTCGTAGATAGCCTCCTGATCCAGGATGAGATCCAATCTCGTTCCGAAATCGCCTCCACTCAGAAATTCGTCGAAATATCAGCCATTCAAATCAAAGCCGCCGATTACCTGTTGCGGGCGATACTGACCGACTTAAACACGTCAAAATCCATCCAGTGGAGCGACTCGCTGAAGATTCGGTTGTTTCCCACCGATTCCCTTGTGTTCAGCGATATCGAATTGGCCACATCGATTCAACCGCAATCGCTGGCTGGCGACCGCTATGTGAAAAATGGGCTGCGGGTTACGCCCAATCCCTCAGCCATCTATGGTACCGGCCTGACGCATATTTATTTCTATGCCGAAGCTTATAATTTGGCGGTCTCCGATGCGGCTGCGAACAGTACTTACCATCTGGAGTATGCTATCTTCGATGGCCGCGAGAATCTGGTGCAACGTCTGGCGGGAACCCCAAAGACCAAACCGGGTACCTCGACCGTGGTTCATGGCAGCCTGGACATCAGCGATTTGACCAGCGGCATTTATCGGCTGCAGCTCAAAATTATTGATGATTACAATCAGCATCGCGCCATAGCGGAGAAGACATTCTTTATTTATAAAGCTGAAGATTTGCTCAAAGCGAAACTGGCCACAGCCGATGCTACTCCGGTGTCCAGCGAGAACGAATTTATGCTAATGGACGAAGTGGCACTGAACGACTATTTCCAGATGCTACGGTATATCGCATCAGAAGAAGAAAAGTCGCTATTCAAGAAGCTGGATGTGAATGGCAAACGCAATTTATTGGTGAGTTTCTGGCAGCAGCGAGACCCTGATCCCCAAACCGAAGTCAACGAAGCCAAAAAAACATATCTGGAATTGCTGGAATTCGCCAATCGGGAATATGCCATTCGCAATAATCCCGGTTGGAAAAGCGACCGAGGCCGGGTACTATTGAGTTATGGTAGGCCTGATTTTGTGGAGCGAGTGGCCGCCACGGCTGATGCTCGAGCGTATCAAGTTTGGTACTATTATCAACTGGAGGGGGGTGTGGAATTTATTTTTGTTGAGCGGCGGGCCGATTCCGATTATCAACTGGTGCATTCAACCAAGCGCAATGAAATTCACGATTATGAATGGAAGACCCACTACGTATTGCAATAAAAAAAGACTGACCGGTCGCTTGCAGCGACCGGTCAGTCTTGATTTCCCAAGCAGCTTACTGACCGGTCGCTAGAAGCGACCGGTCAGTGTAAAATTACGTTGGCGGGAATGCGTGGGAATCGAACCCACCTATCCCGACTGTTGTCAGGACACTACGGATTTGAAGTCCGCGGGGCCCACCAGGTACCCTTCCATTCCCAAAAGCCGATGCCGTCTTACTCTTGCCCCTTAAGTGAAGAGCAGCATAAAATTCTGCTTTGATTTACATGTTGTGCCAATGAAAATAAGATTTTTTTCGCTCATTGTCAAGCGAATTTTTATCCCAACGGTAACAAATTCCTCCATAAAGCCGACGCAATCGATCCATTCTTGCCTGGAGTTAGGAGCATGGGTTTCCTCTCGGGCTGAAGGGGTCGGCCATTAGCGATGTTTTGTCTTTTTATACGCTTTGTTCGTCTCCGAATCCCATAGAAAATTGCTGGCACAAATCTTTCAACTTGACTTTTAAAATAAAATTATCTATTTTAACCCAGCGCAAACAGCGCAACCATTCCAGGCGCGAGCCATGTGGAAACGAATCTATTGTGTTGTTGGTGCGATAGGGGAGAAAGACTCCCCGATTTTTTTACTCAATACCAATGGCGCAAATTGTTAACGCTGCAGCCGATGGTGAGTGTTTGAGCAATCCTGGAGCGATGCACGATGAAAGGCATTCCTAATCGACAGAAAAAAGTTGTGGTGCCAAAACGAGTGTTTAAGAACGACCCGGCCAAATTTCAAAAGGACAAGCGTCGTGGCTCCCAACCCGCGCCAAAAAAGGGATGAGTTATGGCGGTGATGTATTCGATCAACCCGGATAATCCCCAGTCGCGCTTGATCAGTAAGGTGGTTGATGTCTTGCGGGATGATGGGGTGATTGCTTATCCCACAGATACTGTCTATGGGATTGGGTGCGACATTTTTGCCAAGAAAGCCATTGACCGCATCTTTGCCATTAAAGGCAAATCGCACAAAAATCCCCTCAGCTTCATCTGTCCTGATCTCAAAGATATCAGCAAATATGCCTACGTCTCCAATCGCGCCTATAAGGTCATGCGCCATCTCCTGCCCGGGCCATATACGTTTGTGCTCAAAGCGACTCCGCTGGTGCCGAAATTGATGGTTACCAAAATCAAAACTGTGGGCATCCGTATTCCGGACAACAATATCTGCATGGCGTTGTTGCGGGAACTGGGACATCCTATCGTTAGCACCAGTGCCAGTTTTGGTGAGTTCGATATTTTTACTGATCCCGAAGAAATCGACATCCGGCTGGGACATCAACTGGATGTTATCATTGATGGCGGCATTCTGGGGACGACTGCCTCCAGCGTCGTTAGCCTTGTCGATGACAATGATTTTCGGGTGTTGCGTCAGGGCAAAGGAGATGTCTCGATGTTCGAATAGCCTGTGGCGCCATGCTATTGCTGGATAATTTTAGGTTAAAATATACGCAACCATCAGAGCAAGGTTAGTGAAGCTCCAATTTGCCATTGCTGCGGTTCATTTAAAAAAAGTCACTGCCATTGGTTTCGTCAATTCGTTGAGCAGCCATTCTATCTATTCCATGCCCAACCGATGTCGCCAATGGATCAAAATTTACCTTGATTGGTGGCTCAGAGGTCATTGCTATTAGCCATGGTGAAAGATTGGAATTTTTCAACCCGAGATTTCAAGCCAAAGATATCTATAATCAACAGCTCTCCAATTCATCTATCCAAGGAGGAAACCGCGAATGATAACACATGAAGACATCAGTCGGATTAAGGTCGAAAATCTGAAGGCGCTAAAACAAAAGCTCAATGTCAATGGCGTCGGCATTGGACATAAAATCGTCTCCGGAAAAGACACCGGTCAACTTTGCCTCACGGTTCTGGTGCGCAAGAAAGTCGCCAAGTCGGAACTTCTGAGCCGGGATCTGGTTCCGGCAATGATTGACAGTATCCCTGTCGATGTGAAAGCCATCGGTCATGTCGTGGCGTTGAAGGCCCGCACCGATCGCTGGCGCCCAGCGCCGGGTGGAGTCAGCCTGGGCCACTATTTGATCACCGCAGGCACATTGGGCGCATTCGTTAAGGACAATGCCACCGGCCAAACTCTTATTCTGTCGAACAACCATGTGATGGCCAATAGCAACGATGCCAGCATTGGCGATCCCATTTTGCAGCCCGGTCCGGCTGATGGTGGCAAGAATCCCCAGGATCGCATCGCCGATCTGGAACGCTTTGTGACCATTCAGTTCCAGGGCGGCAACGGCGGCAATGGTGGCATCTGCCGCATCGCCAAATGCAGCGCAAACATTCTGAATGCGCTAGCCAAATTGGTCGGCTCCCAGCATCGGTTGGTACCCACCAAAATCACTGCCGCAGCTAACGAGGTAGATGCTGCCCTTGCGAAACCCGCCTGGAACGATGTCATCACCGGCGACATTATCGATATCGGCGTAATCACCGGCACCAAGGCTGCTACAATAGGTATGGCCGTTCGCAAAAGCGGTCGAACCACAGCTACTACCACCGGCACTGTGGAGATGCTGAATGTCAATGTTGATGTTGGTTATGGCGGCAGCAAGGTCGCGACCTTTGAAAACCAGATCGTCACCGGCGCCATATCCAGCCCCGGCGACTCGGGGTCATTGGTCGTGGATGGCAGCGAGCCGTTAGCCGTGGGGCTGCTATTTGCCGGTTCCGATACATCCACCGTCATCAATCCCATTGATCGAGTGCTGGCATTGTTGGACGTGCATTTTTAGCATTGCCCGAGATCATTGGTTAAATTGCTCAGCAGACAAAAAACCCGCGCAGCTATCTTGAATAGCCCGCGGGTTTTTTATTGAATTGGTCGCAGCAGCGGTCTTGCGCGTTACCGATTGTAGCGCGGCAACCAAAGATGTATTCGTAACCGTTGAAACGGTTTCGAACCTATCTCCGTCAGGCAGCAAATGCCATAATGAACCACGGCTTGCATCAAAAAGAGATTGACCAAACACCAATCTTCATGGCGGCATCATCATCCTGTCAGGATACCTCTCGTAACCGCTTTAGCGGTTTTTATTGAGTCACCTGGTAACTGGCTGCGCCTGGCGTCTATTTCAATTTGCAGCCCTGCTGTTTGAACACCAGTAGCTTTTCGTGAATTCCATGATCGTTGAGGGCCAGAATTTCGGCGGCAAAAACGGCGGCATTGATCGCCCCAGCTTTGCCGATGGCCATGGTGGCCACAGGCACTCCCGATGGCATTTGGACCATGGAATAGAGCGCATCCAGACCGTGCAACTCTGAGCCGGCCAAAGGGACGCCGATGACGGGCAGGGTTGTGTGTGCGGCAATGACTCCCGCCAGATGTGCCGCCATTCCTGCTGCGGCGATGATGAGTTTTATTCCATTTTCGAGGGCAGTTTTAGCAAAAGTGGCGGTTTCATCGGGCGTCCGATGGGCTGATAAAATATGCATGCGAAAGTCAATTCCAAAAAATTCCAGATAGCGGCCGCATTCCGCCATTACTGGCTGATCCGATGGGCTGCCCATGACGATGGCCACTGACACCATTGGGTTCGGTTCTGGCATGATTCGATTTCCTTCCTGTGAATGATCCATTGGATTTTGCGCGATTTGATCAGCATTCCACGGCTCTTTTGCCTCTTTGCTGTGGGATAAAAATAGGATATTTCTCTTACAAATGCAACAGTTTTATGCTTCCTACTGACCGGTCGCTTGGAGCGACCGGTCAGTGAGAGTTGAACAGACTGACCGGTCGCTTGGAGCGACCGGTCAGTAGCGATTCTTAATAATAAATTCGCCAAGAAAGTTCTTGCATTATTAATCAAAATTTGCTACGTTTAGATCACCAAAACTTCAATTCTTGCCAGCGATAGGTGATCTGGAATGAGACAAGAATTTCCCATTTTAGAATTCGATCCCGACAAACATGCTATCATCAATCCTCAACAAGAAATCAAAGCCATCGACATTCCCGAGCGCTGCGTGATCTGCTTTTTTCAAGACGTCATTCACAAGCTCAATTTGCAGCAGCGATTGACTAAAATCGCCGATCAAAAATCGGAGATTGGTAAGCACCCGGTTTATGTGCTCGAATTCAACGGTCAACAACTGGCGCTATACCATCCCGGCGTAGGCGCTCCGCTTTGTGCTGGCTTGTTAGAAGAAGTGATCGCCCGCGGCTGCCAGAAGTTCATCGTGGTCGGTAGCGCCGGGGTGCTGGATTCTTCGATTGCGCGGGGACACGTACTCGTTCCCACCGCCGCCGTTCGCGATGAAGGGACTTCTTATCATTATTTGCCCCCGAGCCGAGAAGTGGCCGCTCATCCCAGAGCAGTTCAGGCGATCGAAACCGTTTTAAAAAGAAATGAGATCGATTATTTGCTCACCAAAACCTGGACCACCGACGCCTTTTATCGGGAGACCCCAGGGAAGATTGCGCTGAGAAAATCCGAGGGCTGCCTGACCGTAGAGATGGAAGCTGCCGCCTTGTTCGCCGTAGCGCAATTTCGAAATGTGATTTTGGGACAGATTCTTTACAGCGGTGATGACGTGGGCGGCAAAGAATGGAACAGCCGCAAATGGACCAAAGATAAGGAGCTGCGGGAGCGGTTTTTCTGGCTGGCGGCGGAGGCGTGTCTGGAATTATAGTTAAAGGAGTAATGGAGTTTTGGAGTAATAGAATGGTGGAATAATGGAATAGTGGGATAGTAAAATAGTGGAATAAGGGAATAAGGGAATAAGGGAATAAGGGAATAAGGGAGTTAATCCGTCAGGATTTTAGCGTTCGGAGTAATGGAGTTTTGAATTAATGCAGTAGTG
>JAPDQM010000075.1:0-18573 GCA_034505795.1 Candidatus Zhuqueibacterota bacterium | reverse complement strand
CCATTTGTCAGTCCAATACCCGAGTCGATTTCACTATTTCCCCAGGATTTTCGAGCTGGGCCAAATCGCCTGAAAGCCAGTTCACGATCTATCTCAATGGCACGACGTCTCCAACAATCGACAAATTGGGCCGATATTTGTTCGGCGCCTCGTGGAATACCCAGTATCGAAATCCGCCGACCTTTCTGGTCGATTATCCCCAGCCTGGGCAATTCAAAGTGGCAACGTCAAGCAATACTGGCTCCAGTCCCCGCATTGAAATCTGGCTGGATGGCGCTAAAATTTTATCCCAGCCTGGCCAGATCAACCAGACTTATGCCATCGAGGTGCCAGCAGGTCAGCATAAAATTTTTGTCGATAACCAGGGCACGGATTGGATCGAAATTTCCACTTATGTGGTGACGAACTATATTGCCGCCATCCGCAGCTATTCTCTGGTGGGAGACGATCAGATTATCGGCTGGGTGCAGCATCGCAATTACAACTGGCAATACGTGAAGCAAGTCGGGATTCCCGCTCCCGTGACTGATGGAAAAATTCAGTTTTCAAATCTGACGCAGGATGGCAAATATCAGTTCGAATGGTGGCTGTGTTCGTCAGGCTCAATTTTTTCAACGGATACCACGAATGTCGTAAATGGCAATCTGACCATCGAAGTTCCGCCGATCCAGTGGGATTATGCATACAAGATTTCACTGGAGGCCACGAAGGTCGAAACCAGATCCCATCGAATGCCAGGGCAATTCAAGCTGGAACAGAATTTTCCCAATCCATTCAATTCTGATACCGTGATTCAATATTCCATCCCTCGGGCGGGAGAAGTGGAACTGGCGATTTATAATATCGAAGGGAAGCTGGTTCGAAATTTTTCTCGGCTGGAGAAGTCCCCAGGAAGGTATTCGATTGCCTGGGATGGAAAGAATAATGGCGGCTCGTCGCTGGCCAGCGGAGTCTATTTTTATCAATTGAAATTTGATAGTATTTTGGTGGATACGAAGAAGATGGTTCTCATCAAGTGATGTTCTGAAGATAAACCTCAAACCATCTGCCAACGGGCATCTGGAGTCACCCCAGAATCATTTTACTGCAGAGAATCAGCGTGCGGCAAGCTCTGCAAAGAGTCGCTATCGATTTTCCATTTCACAACAATAAATTTTTAAATAAAAAATTGACTGGTATTCAGTGATCAATCGAGATACGATTGGTTTTCCTCCCTGCCATTTTCTCTGAGTTAAGACGCGCTAAGGTCGATACCGATTGCCGAGTTGCGAACAGGGAGAATTCTGTAACTCAAATACTTCGCTGCATCAGATTCCTCACCTCATTCGAAATGGTACATTTGTGTTGGTTCGATAGTTTTCCTGTGCATGCTGATTACTTGCATCCGGTTAACTATGCTACAATCGCTTTTTCTGGAAAACAACGCGCGACCAGCCCGCTATTTTCATTGTTTGGAATTCAATCTTGAGCCAGCAGCATGCGAAAATACTCCTGCAACAGCTCTTTGATCGCCACAATCGTTTTCAACTGGAATAGTCTGGCGCGCAGTTGGGTGCTACCGGGCAGGCCATGGGTGTACCAGGCCAGATGTTTTCGCATCTCATAGACTGCGATCATCTCCCCTCTCACACTGGCGCAATCTTCGAGATGATGGAGCATTATCGCCAGACGCTCGGACAAGCCTGGGGGGGATAGCGTTTGGCCTGTCTCCAATAAACTATGCGCTTGTTGAAAAAGCCAGGGATTGCCCAACGCAGCTCGACCGATCATCACCAGATCGCAGCCGGTATCGTCCAGCATCCGCTTGGCGTCGGCTGCGGTTCGGACATCGCCATTCCCGATGACCGGAACGGTTACCAAAGTTTTCAATTTAGCGATGGCGCTCCAATCGGCCTGGCCATGGTATTGTTGCGACTGGGTTCGAGCATGGAGGGTGATGGCACTGATGCCGCAATCTTCCAGCATTGGCCCTACCTCGAATGCATTCACATGCTGCTGATCCCAACCCAATCGGATTTTGGCAATCACCGGAACCGATGAGGCCTTCACTACCGCAACGGCGATCTCCCGCAGTCGCTCAGGAAATTTTAGCAAGGCAGCACCAGCACCACGCTTCACTACTTTTTTCACTGGACAGCCAAAATTGAGATCGATGACATCCGGTTGCCGCGGCAATATGAGTTCCACGGCGCGCGCCATTTTATCCGCATCCGAGCCAAAAATCTGAAACCCGATGGGGTGTTCCTCGGGCCGGTAGAACAAATACTGCATGGATTGGGGGTTCCCCTGCAACAGCCCATCAGCGCTAACCATTTCGGTAAACACCAGGGCTGCGCCCATCCGTCGACAAATCATACGAAAAGAGGAATCGGAAATCCCCGCCATCGGCGCCAAAATCATCCGACCCTTTAAATGAATTTTGCCTAGTTTCATAGGCCAAAAGATAACAACTTATGGCCCAATTTGCAAGTGGTTTTTCTTAAAACCTGCCTCCTGCATCAAAAGACCCAAAGACCATACTGACCGGTCACTCGCAGTGACCGGTCAGTGGCTTTTTCTCGCTCTGACTGACCGGTCGCTCGCAGTGACCGGTCAGTGGCTTTTTCTCGCTCTGACTGACCGGTCGCTCACAGCGACCGGTCAGTTTTGCTTCATCGTTGCAGCTCTGAACTCCACCCGTGAAGCTTTTGGGAGGGTACCCCCACCCCAAAATAGCAACGTTGCGGCTTTTCGCTCCATCAATGAAACTTAAAGCTCCTTCATTGAAGTTTAGCAGCACGTGTGTGAAGTTTTGAAGTGGGTCCCCCATCTCAAAATGGCATTGTTGAGATTTATTGCTGCATTGCCGAGATTGGAGGCTGCATCCGTGAACTTCAGATACGGAGCCCCACCTCGCTACGCGACAAGGTTCGAAGGATTTGCGAGATCATTGAAATCCAGACTTGCTTGCTCAGGACCTCTGGCTGTAAGCTAATTTTGCAGGTTCAACCGGTCATCCTCCCACAACATTTATGGTACCAGCAAATAGCAGCCTTATGCAACTTTAAGCGGGTTCATCGTTCAGAAATCAATCGGCGATTCAAATAAAAATGTTGAATGGCAAACTATTTTTCTTTATATTCCGATGGCTAATTCATCGGAGCTGAAGATCAATTGTATTCAGCGATCTGGTGGCTTTTGAAGTAACTTTTTCGTCCCATCGGATTGATGAAGCCAACAGACAAATAGTCAGGCGTTGAGAAATGATATTATAAGCAGACGGATTGGAACGAGGAATAAGCGTTCCATTGAATAGACTGATGTATTGCTATTATTTTATCAGAATTAAAATTTAAAGATGAAATTTGCGACCCATCTGAATCTTTACACCAGCAATCGCCTGGAAATCCTTGCAGATCATCTGGCCGATATGCTGCGACAGCCGTTGGCCTCGCCCATCGCAGCAGAGATAATTGTGGTGCAAAGCAAAGGCATGGAGCGCTGGCTGGGCATCGAGTTATCCCGACGTTTGGGCATCTGCGCCAATGTCCGTTTTCCGTTTCCCAATGCTTTCATCTATGAAATGATCCGCATGGTCATTCCCGATATTCCAGACCCATCGCCATTTGATCCGAAATTTTTAACCTGGAAGATCATGAATCTCCTGCCGCAGTTGCTTGATACGCCAGCATTCGAGAGTCTCAAAAAATATCTTGGCAACGAACGCTTGAGCTTGAAGTATTTTCAACTGGCGGAACGGATCGCGGATCGGCTGGATCAATATCTGCTGTACCGGCCGGAGTGGATTTTCCGATGGGAACAGGGCGAGGAGGATCACTGGCAGGCCGTATTGTGGCGAGCACTGGCAGCGGAAAATAGTAGCCAGCATCGGGCAGCACTGGGACGACGATTCATACAAGTGGTGGCGGATTCGGCAACGCCTCGTCCCGATTTTCCCTCCCGCGTGGCTGTGTTTGGCATTTCGGCGCTACCGCCATTTCATATCCAGATTCTGGCAGCTATGTCCCGATTTACTGAGGTCAATCTCTTTCTCCTCAATCCCTGTCGGGAATACTGGCTGGATATTCTCTCCGACCGGGAGATCGATCGGCAGGTAGGAAAGCATGGCGAGCTGTCTTTGTTCCCGGAGGACGAGCTGCATCTGGAGCGGGGCAATTGCCTGCTCGCTTCCATGGGCGCTTTGGGAAGAGACTTTCTTACCATCATCGACGACTTCGAGCCCCAGGATTTTTCCGACTTCGAGGATCCCGGCCGCCGCAATTTGCTATCCCATCTGCAATCGGATATTTTTCATCTCGTCGATCGCGGCGAGGACTCGACTACGCTTCCCATCGCTGCCGACGATCGCTCCATTCAGGTACACTCCTGTCATAGTCCTCTGCGAGAGGTGGAGGTATTACAGGATCAGTTGCTCCGACTATTTGAGCAGGACCCTTCGCTGGAGCCAAAGGATATTCTGGTCATGACGCCGGATATTGAAAGCTATGCCCCGTACATTCAAGCGGTTTTTGATCTGCCGCCCGATGATCCCCGACGAATCCCTTTCAGCATCAGCGATCGGCAGGCTCGCCGTGAACATCGAGAACTGGAGGTCTTCCTATCGCTGCTGGAATTGCCTCACAGCCGTCTGGGGGCGGCCCAGGTGTTGACGCTGCTGGAATCTCCAGCGGTGCGCCGCAAGTTCGATTTGACCGAAGCGGATATTCAACTCATCCGGCAGTGGATTATGGATACTCGTATTCGCTGGGGGATTGATGCCGATCAACGCCGCGACTGGGGATTGCCCGGCGTGCGAGAAAACACGTGGCGAGCTGGATTGGATCGCTTGCTGTTGGGCTATGCCATGGCTGGTGGCAATGAGCAGATGTTTGGCGATATTTTGCCTTACGATCTGATCGAAGGCAGCGATGCGGTGGTGCTGGGGAAGCTGCTGGAATTCATCGAGGAACTTTTCCGCGACGTCGAGGCCATGCAGCGACCCAAAACGTTGGTCGATTGGGCTGAGTTTCTACAGGGCCTCATCCTGCGCTATTTTGAAGCTTCGGCCGAAACTGAGTCAGATTGGTTATTGTTGCAGCAAAAGATCAACGATTGGGTGGCGGTGCAAGAGGCAACTGGGTTCACCGAAAAGATTAACGTTGAAATCATCCGCCATTACCTCATCCAGGAGCTGGAAAAAGAATATTCCGTCGCCGGTTTTCTGAGCGGCGGCATCACGTTTAGCTCTATGCTTCCCATGCGCAGCATTCCATTTCCGGTCATCTGTCTGCTGGGAATGAACGACAATGCCTATCCCCGGCCAGAGAAGCACCTGGGATTCGATTTGCTAACAAAGCACCCTCGGCCGGGTGATCGCTCCCGCCGCAAGGACGATCGCTACCTCTTTCTTGAAGTCTTGCTTTCGGCGCGCAAGGTGCTGTACATCAGCTACGTCGGCCAGAGCATTCAGGACAATAGCATCCTGCCGCCTTCGGTCTTGGTCAGTGAATTGCTGGATTATATCGATGCGGGTTTTCAAATTCAAGGGCAGCCGCCGAGCGAGCATCTGGTAACTCGCCATCGTCTGCAGGCGTTCAATCCGGAATACTTCCAAGCCAATCCGAAACTGTTCAGCTATGCGATGGATCATTTTCAATCCGCCCAACGCTTGCTGCAAGCCCGCCAGTCGCCAGGGGCTTTTATTGCATCGGGACTCACGCCCCCTGGTGATGAGTGGAAAGAAATCCGGATCGAGGACCTAATTCGCTTTTTTACTCAGCCTACTCGTTTTTTGCTCAGTCAACGGCTAAATATTTTTTTAAAAGATGACGCTGATCTACTCGAAGAACTTGAGTCGTTTGAATTGAAGCAATTGGAGCGCTACGAATTGGCGCAGGAGCTATTGGCCCGACGCTTCGAAGGCCGTGAATTGTCGGAATGGTTGCAAATATCCCGCGCCGCCGGTAAGTTGCCCCATGGCAGAGTCGGTGAATGCATGTATGATGAATTGCGCCTGAGCATCGAAAACTTCGCGCGGCGTAGTGTGAAATTTCTTCAGGGAAAACCGCTGGAGCCGCTATCCGTGGATTTGCAGCTTGGCCATTTTCATGTCAGGGGAAAAATCGCTGGCATTTATCCGCAGCATTTGGTGCAGTATCGCTATGCGAAAGTGAGCGCCAGGGATCGCTTGCGGCTTTGGCTGCAGCATCTGTTGCTCAATCTCGTATCGGCTGCTAATTATCCCCGAACCAGCCTGCTCATCGGCCTGAATCCCGATTCGAAATCACCCGAATGGATGGCGTGGGAAATCCAGCCGGTCAGCAATAGCAACGCCTTGTTCTCCGAATTGCTCGATCTGTATTGGCAGGGCCTGGTTCGACCGTTGCATTTCTTCCCAGAAAGTTCCTGGCGCTATGCCCAACGATTGCTGGGAAAGAATCAAACGGCGGTCGAGGCGCTTAACTACGCACGAAAATTTTGGCAGGAGAACGATCATGGCTGGTGCGAAAGTGCCGATGAATACTATCAACTCTGTTTTCGCAGCGGCGAGCCATTAAATGATGAATTTCAAAAGCTGGCGCTGGCCGTGTTTAAGCCGTTCATCGAACATCAAAAACCACTTTGACCAACTGCAACGATAAATTTCTTATTTCAGGAACAACAAGAGCAATCGAATGGATGCTTTTCGAAAATTTGATCTCATCAACAGCCGACTGGAAGGAAGCGCGCTGATCGAGGCGAGTGCCGGTACCGGCAAAACGTATACCATTACCGGCCTGTTTCTCCGGTTAATCCTGGAACAGGAGCTGTTGGTGGATCAGATTCTGGTGGTCACGTTCACCGAAGCGGCGACCGAAGAACTGCGGGATCGCATCCGCACCGCATTGCGACAACTCCGGGACATTTTGAGCGGCAAAACGATCCAGCATCAACTGCCGGCGATGCTTATTGATAAGTTCCGAGATATTCCGCAGGCCCTCATGCGGCTGGATCGTGCTATTCGCCAGTTTGATCAGGCCGCGATCTTCACGATTCATGGCTTTTGCAAACGAATGCTGGACGAACACGCCTTCGAAAGCGGTAGCTTGTTCGATACCGAATTGGTCACGGACCAGTCGCAGGTGAAACTGGAAATTGTGTATGACTTCTGGCGTCGACATTTTTACCAGGCATCACCGCTCTTCGTTCGTTATGCTCTACAGCAGGGCGTAACGCCAGAAAAGTTATTCAACCTGGTCAATCTGCGGATTATGCACCCCGATTTCAAGATTCTCCCGATAATAGAACCGCCGCTAACAACCGAGTCGGCTGTTGTCTCAGCGGCTGAGGCCTGGCCGCTAACGACGCAGGAACAGGCATACGAAGATGCTTATCGGGAATTGCGGCAGGCATGGCTGGCATCGCGGCAAGAAGTGGTTGATATTCTGCTGCACAGTAACGATCTCCATCGCGGGCGTTATCACCCGGACAATGTTGCCCACTGGATCGACCGCATGGACGCGTTTTTGACCAGCGAGGTGGCCAGCCTGGTATCTTTTGATCAATTCCACAAATTCACCCAATCGGAGATTTTCAGGGCAACTAAAAAAGGCTGTTCGACGCCCCGGCATTCTTTTTTCAGCCGCTGTGAGCAATTCCAGGAAATGCAGGACGAATTGCAAAAACGGTTCGAACAGCATTTGTTGCTGCTAAAGATCAGGCTGTTTCACTTTGTTCGTGCTGAATTGGCCAAACGAAAGCTGGAAAAGAACATCCAATCCTTTGACGATCTGCTGCTCAAACTATTTGCTGCGTTGCAGGTCCCCGCAGGTTCAGAATTGGCGGCTGCGATCCGCAGCAAATATCGGGCAGCTCTCATCGACGAATTTCAGGACACGGATCCGGTGCAGTATGGCATTTTTAAACATATCTTCCGGCCGCCAGAGTCGATCTTATTTCTCATCGGCGATCCCAAACAGGCCATCTATGGTTTCCGCGGCGCAGATGTATTTGCTTATATGGCTGCTGCCCGAGAAATTCCGGTTCGCTTTACCCTGGTCCATAACTGGCGCTCGGAACCCGGCTTGATTGCCGCGATCAACGCGATTTTTGGGCGCTCGCAGCTACCGTTTATTTACCCAGAAATTCCCTTTGTACCTGGCGAACCAGCGCCGAAAGCTGAACGAGAATACCTCACCATCGATCGATCCGCCGTGGCGCCGCTACAATTGTGGTACATCGATGCGTCGCAATACGGCGATGGCCAGAAGCCGCTGTCCAAAGAAAAGTCCCGTGAGCTGATCTATCATGCCGTGGCGGCAGAGATTGCGCACGTCTTGAACGAAGGCCAGCAACAGCGCCTGTGCATCGGCGGGCGGCCGATTCGGGAGCAGGATATTGCCGTGCTGGTGCGGCGCAATAGCGAGGCGCTGCGAATGCAACAGAAACTCGCGCAACTGCGCATTCCGGCGGTGCTGTTTAGCACCGAAAATCTGTTCGATGCACCGGAGGCATTGGCGCTGCAACGGCTATTATGCAGCATCGCTGATCCCACTCAGGAGTCGCTATTGGCGGCAGCTCTGGCTACCGATTTCATCGGCCTAACCGGCGAGCAGATTGAATCGCTGCTGGCGAACGACACCGAACGGGAAAGTTGGCTTTTGAAGTTTCGACAATATCATGATCTCTGGCAACAGCGGGGCTTTATTCAGATGTTTCGCATGTTTCTCTCACGTGAACAGGTATTGCCGCGATTGATGGCTTTTGTCGATGGTGAACGCCGAGCGACTAATGTCCTGCATCTGGCTGAAGTGCTGCATCAGGCGTCGGTGGAATCCAAACTGGGAATTGCCGAATTGCTGCAATGGCTGGCCGAGCGGCGAGACCCGAGAACTCCTCGCCAGGAAGAACACCAATTGCGTTTGGAAAGCGATGACAATGCCGTAAAGCTGATCACCATACATAAAAGCAAAGGGCTGGAGTATCCCATCGTCTTCTGTCCCTTTGGTTGGGATGGTTCGCGGATCAAAGACAATGCCGAATATATTGTTTTCCACGATGAATATAATCAACGTCAATTGACGGTGAATCTCGGCTCTGAGGAGTGGGAGGAACACCGGCCGTTAGCCGAGAAAGAGCAACTGGCCGAGAATTTGCGGTTGCTCTATGTGGCGCTAACGCGAGCCAAACATCGCTGCTACCTGGTCTGGGGCCGAATCAATGATGCCGAGACATCGGCACCAGCCTATCTGTTTCATCAGCCAAAGGGGGCCAGCGCCATTTCGCCGGTCGAGGAAATAGCCAAACGATTTGAATCGCTCAACGATCAATCGATCTGGCAAGAGCTGGAGGATTTAAAGCAAAGTGCGCAGCCGAACATTCACCTTGCACCGCTTCCTGGGGAGCCAGCCATTGAATATCATCCGGCCACTTTTGCAGACATCCGACTTTCCTGCGAGCCTTTCGGCCGGGCAATCGATAGCAGTTGGCGCGTGGCCAGCTTTTCATCGTTGATTGCCAATCGAGAACATGCCGATGAAATTGCTGATGATGAATATTTGCTCCAAGTGACTGGACAGCCACTGACAACCGCCGCCATGCTTTTGTCCGAACGCATAGAGCCCACTGGTATCCATGCATTTCCGTCGGGCAGGAAGGCCGGCCTTTTCTTTCATAAGATTTTTGAGGTAATGGATTTTCGGGATTACGATTCGTCCAGTACTTCGGAATTGATAGTTCAGCAGCTTGCGGAATATGGATTCGAATCGGTCTGGCAAAATGAGGTCATCGCTATGGTGCGGCGGGTGTTGAATGCGCCATTGATACCAGAATGTCCGGAATTTACGCTTTCGAAGATTGACCGATCGCAGCGAATGAGCGAGATGGAATTTTATTTTCCACTTCAAAAGTTGACGCCGGAGCGGCTGAGGCGTTTTTTTCAGCAACATGCTGGTTTGAGAATTTCGGACCACTTGCCCGATCACATCGGCCGACTGAACTTTTCACCCACTCGCGGTTTCATGAAGGGTATCATCGATCTGGTGGTGCAATGGGATGATCGATTTTATCTCATTGATTGGAAATCCAATCGCCTGGGGGAGCGACTGGAGGATTACAGTCAGCCTCGCTTGCAACGCGTGATGGCAGAAGAATTTTACAGCCTGCAATATTTCATTTATCTGGTCGCATTGAACGAGTATTTGAAAATCCGCTGGCCTGGCTACGACTATGCGCGACACTTTGGCGGGGTGTGCTACATCTTTCTGCGGGGAGTTGATCCTCAGGCAGGTTTTGAATATGGCATTTTTCGTGATCGTCCTGCCAGGGACTTGGTGAACGATTTGCGGGAGATGTTGCTGGCCAGGTAAATTGTGCGCATAGGATAGCAACGTAGAATTAAATCCATTGGAAGTTGATTATGGTTTAATATTCCCCCACGGATAGAGGCCGCCAACGGATGAAAACTCATGATTAAATCCGTTAGGTTGTTACAATCCATTGGTTGTTCATTTTAATTCGGTACCCCCCAACGGATTGATGATGCCAATGGATAAGAAACCTGAGATCACATCCGTTGGGTTGTTTCGATCCGTTGGCAAATTTTAAAAAAGCTATCCCGACTCATTTTTTAGTTTCGTGACGGCAATACGAGCTATTACATGATTAATATTTGAAAATTGGTTCCAACAATTATATCCATCAATCGAACAGTCCAATGAAAAAACCGATAAATCAGTTACTGCAGCAGTCAGATATTTTCACCAGTCTGGATCTTCATTTTGCCAGCTTCATCCAGCGGTTGGATGGCCGATCCAACGATGCGGTCTATCTGGCTGCCGCGTTGCTCAGTCGCGGGAATCGCCAGGGGCATATCTGTGTGGATTTGACAGTATTGGCCGGCGTCACATGGGTTTCGGCTGATCAGTCGATGGAACTGACCTGTCCGGCGCTTGAAGATTGGGTTGGAGCGCTCCGATCCAGTCCAGCAGTGGGAAGGCCCGGGGAATTCAAACCGCTGGTGCTGGACAATCGCCACAAGCTCTATCTCCATCGCTATTGGGAGTATCAGGAACGGCTGGCGGCCAACATCCTTGGGCGCGCCGCCAGAAAATCGGAGTCGCTCAATCTTGATCGGGTTCGAGAGCTACTGGATCGATATTTTGCCCCGGTAACGGATACGGAAATTGACTGGCAGCGAGCGGCTGCCATGACTGCGCTGCATCAGGACTTCTGCGTCATTTCCGGTGGGCCGGGCACAGGCAAAACGACGACGATAGCAAAAATGATGGCGTTTCTACTGGATTATTTTGCTTCGCAGTCTCTGCGAATCGCACTGGCCGCGCCTACAGGCAAGGCGGCCATGCGCTTGCAGGAAGCCATTCGTTTGACCAAACGCCAACTGCCATGTTCTGAAAAAATTAAAATGCAAATTCCCGAGGGCGCAGCCACCATCCATCGCTTGCTGGGTGCCATTCCCAATTCCCCCTTTTTTCGACATCAGGCCCAGAATCCGCTGCCCGTGGACATCATGATTGTGGATGAAGCGTCGATGGTCGATCTGGCGTTGATGGCAAAACTGGTGCAAGCATTACCCAACTCGGCTAAATTGATTCTGGTGGGCGACAAAGATCAACTGGCCTCAGTGGAAGCCGGCGCGGTGCTGGGAGATATTTGTGACACAGGGAATTCCCATCCCTATTCGACAACATTTTACCAGCAGTTGGCTGATGTCTCGGCTCGGCCCGCGTTGCTACCTGCTGCGAATGATGAAGCCGCGGGGTTGCAAGATTGCATTATCCAGTTACAAAAGAGTTTTCGTTTTGGCCATGATAGCGGCATCGGAGCGGTGAGCCGAGCGGTGAATCGGGGCGACGGGTTGGCTGCGCTGCAGATACTTCAACGCGCCGAGTTCCCGGATGCTCAATGGGTCAATCTGCCGCTGCCGCAGGCGCTGGCCGGTCAATTGAAAGAGCAGATCATCACCAACTATCGCCCCTATCTTCAGGCTGAAACTCCCTTGGAAGCGTTCATTCGCTTCGATCGATTCCGTGTCCTTTGTGCGTTGCGAGAGGGACCGTATGGCGTGGCAACGATTAACACCATAATTGAGAATACATTGCAGGATGCCCGGCTGATCCGCCAGGATCGAACCTGGTACGCGGGTCGCCCGGTTATGATTAGTGTCAACAATTATGAGCTAAATTTATTCAATGGTGATGTGGGAATTGTGCTGCCGGATCCTGAGGCACATGGCGAATTACGGGTTTTTTTTATGGCCGCCGATCAGACACTTCGTAAATTTCATCCGCTGAGATTGCCACCCCATGAAACTATCTATGCCATGACCGTACACAAAAGCCAGGGTTCCGAATTCGATCAGGTGCTGCTGCTATTGCCGGATCGCGAATCGCCGGTGATCACGCGCGAGCTGATTTATACGGGCATCACCCGGGCCCGAAACAGAGTGGCGGTTTGGGCTCATGAGCCGGTTTTTCTTGCTGGAGTCAATCGTCGCATCGAGCGAACTTCCGGACTGCGCGATGCGCTGTGGACATAATCGCCGCAACAAGCAAGCATCGCCGCGAGTAGGAAACTATTATGATGATAAGCTCCCGAAGCGCGAATTATGCTAATGGGACCCATGTCGCTAAATCAAGACTTCGCGTAATTGGATTGAATTGGCGTAATTAGCGGTGTAAGCTTCTTGACTGTGAATCACACAAAGCAAACGAATTGCGCTAATGCATCCACTGGTGTAATTGGTCACCATTCGCGAAATTCGCGGTCTGCGCCGTTGTTATGAATTGAATCCCATTTTTTTATTCACACCAAAATGCAAAGGATACATCATGAAGAACGCCCATTCCTTCCATTGGCTGCTCCTGCTAATCATCATAGCATCCGTTTCGTGTGCCAAACGGATCTATGAGGTCGCTTATCCCACGCTAAACGATGGCCGCTACGATTCGGAATTCCCCTATAAAAATTGCTCTGCCGAACTGGAAACGCTTAGTGCCACAGTCACCAAAGTGATTTGTACCACTGCCTACCAAAAATATTATTTTCCTCCGGAACGAAAAGTCCAGATGCCCATAGCAAATAACAAAATATTAGAACTGGCGACCAAAATCGTCGACCTTCGCAACACGGTCTCCGGCACGGCTACGATTATCTATTCGCAGGACCGCCGCGTGGCGCTGCTCACCTGTGCGCATGTGATCAGCAAACCCGATACGATTGTCGCTTATCACTATCGGGAAGATAAAGCAAGTCCCCGGTATGTTCAGAGCATTGCTGTGAAACGCGATCAGCAGATACTGGGTTATGGCTTGCCAGAGGATGGTGTGCTGGAGATTTTGCTGGTGGACGATGAAAATGACATTGCCCTTCTGCGCAAAGAGTTCAGGGCCATCCCCGAAAAACCATTGCCGGTCTTGAGTTATCCGCTGGGCAAGGCGCGAGAACTGCAGTGGGGCTCATTTGTTTACCTTATTGGATTCCCACTGGGCTACAAGGTCATCACGAAGGGGATTGTCAGTCAGCCAGATCGGGATCGCAAAGGCTCCTTTCTTATCGATGCCCTGTTCAACCGTGGGCTCAGTGGCGGCATTTTGCTGGCTGTGCGGGATGGCGTGCCCAATTTTGAGCTGGTCGGCATTACTGCGTCGGCTGCCGCTGAAACGGAAACTGTGTTGGTACCAGCTAAAGATCGTGACTACGACGACGCATTACCTTACGAGGGCGAGATCTTTGTGGAGAATCGAAAAACCATCAGCTATGGCATTACCAAGGCCATTTCAGCGGAAGCTATTTTAGGATTGCTGCAGGGAAATCGGGAGAAGCTCGTGAAGCAGGGGTATGATCTCAAATATTGAGTGTCATCCAACGATAAATTTTCTAAAGACTCGTTGGTGCCAGCGGCAAGTGAGGTTAAGCAGCAAAAGGAATAACGCTTCGCATCCAATTATGCATTAAAGTCAAAGTGAGGGATTATGACCAGCAAAGAAATTGTCAGTCGTACCATCCGTTTTCAGGGCGCACCGCGACTGCCCTATGATTTCCCCGAGCCTTATGGTTCTGATTTTGTATGGATCAACATGTCGCCTTCGCCGGATGAGCGGCCTCGCAGCGGTCTGGACGAGTGGGGCGCGCTGTGGGAAAATATTGGTAATATGAGCCTCGGTGAAGTCAAGGATTTTCCATTGAAAGATTGGCAGGATTTTAATCGGCTGAATATTCCTGATATTCATGATCCGAAACGCTGGGGTCATCTGGAAAATATTCAAGACCGCGCAAAGGATAAATTCATCCTCGCTCAAGGAATTTCCATTTACGAGCGGGTGCATTTCATTCGGGGGTTGGAGAATACCTGGCGAGATATTTACGATGCGCCGAATAAACTGGGCCGGTTGATCGACCTGTTGGTGGCGATGAATCTGGCAGCAATTGAGAAATACGCTCAGTTGGGCGCGCACGGCTATATTTTTGCGGATGATTGGGGGCTGCAACATCAACTAATGATTTCGCCAGCCGCCTGGCGCGCCATCTGGAAGCCACGTTATGCGCGGATTTTTCAGGCTGCCCATGACGCGGGCCTGCTGACCTTTCTCCATAGTTGCGGCTATATTGTGGATATTCTGGACGATCTGATCGAGATTGGGCTGGAGGTGATTCACATGGATCAGCAGGAGAACATGGGACTGGCGCTGTTGGGAGAGCGATTTGGCGGACGAATTACGTTTTTCGCGCCAGTGGATATTCAGCAGACCATGGTCCACGGCTCGCTGGATGAGATTCGCTCGTATTGCCGTAAAATGGTGCAATTGTTGGGACGGCCAGGCGGCGGCTTCATTCCCCGCTGGTACTCAGATCCGGTTGGCGCCGGCCATCAGCCCGAGGCGATTGCGGCAATGTGCGATGAGTTCCTCCGTATTAAGAAACAGCTTTAAACCGCGAATTACGCGAATTCGATGAATGACGCCAATTGATCCCTTCACGTATTTAGCATTAATTGGTGTAATTAGCGGTCGAAGGTATTTACTGCAATTAGGGCGAATGAAGCGAATGGCGCTAATTGAATTTTTTACATAATTGGCATAAATAGCGATCCAAATTTCTCGTCCTCAAATTGTGCGAATTAGCCAAATTGGGCAAATTGCTTGCTGCACCCAATTAGCATAAATTAGCGTAATTAGCGGTTAAGCGTTCTATGAGAATGTTGAACCATGATGCAAACATTATCGGAACCCACTAATAAAATTATCGAAGGTTCCATCGGTCGAAGCATTTTTCGATTGGCGCTGCCAGCCATGGTCTCCTCGGTATCGATCATGGCGTTCGAATTCGTCGACCTATTCTGGATTGGTAAGCTGGGAGCGAAGGCGGTGGCGGCACTGGGGGCAGCAGCCTTTGTGCTCTGGACCATCAAAGCCCTGGCCAATTGTGTGGCGGCTGGATTGAACGCATTGATCGCTCGCAATGCCGGCGCCGGTAATTTTCAGCGGGTTCTCATGTGGGCATCGCAGGGGCTGGTGCTCACCCTGCTGTTTTCGATTTTCGTCGCTAGCCTAACCTATATGGCAAATTTGAAGCTATTTCAATTGCTGGGTTTGGAACCCGAGGTGGCCCATCTGGCGCAAGAGTATACGCTAATCCTCACCCTGGGAATGGTGTTCATTTATGGCTCGATTTCGCTGGATAGCATTTTTCGCGCAGCGGGCAATACATTTATTCCGATGGTAATTATTGTTACTTCCCTGCTGATGAATGCCATTCTCGATCCGTTTTTTATTTTCGGCTGGCTAAGATTCCCCAGAATGGGCATGCCTGGTGCCGCGCTGGCGTCGGCAATTTCTCATCTTTTTTCTTTCGTCCTTTTGCTGACGCAGTTGCCGCGGATCGGCATTCACCTCCAATTTCAGCCCGGGGCATTTCGCCAGAATTCAATAGAGATATTTCGGATCGGTGTTCCCATTGGCGCGCTGGGTGCGATCTTCTCCATAATCTACATTTTGCTATCAAAAAATATTGCCTATTTCGGCACCGTGCCGCTGGCTGCCATCTCGATTGGTCATCGGATCGAAGGCATTCCGTTCTTCATTGCGTTCGGCTTTTCCATTGCAGTGGCTACCGTGGTGGGACAAAATCTCGGTGCGGGGCAACCAGAGCGGGCAGAGCGGGGCGTGCGATTGGCACTGGCGTATGCTGTGAGTTTTCTCTTTGTTATTTCGGTTGGCTTTATTCTATTTGGAAAAGCGATACTGCGATTGTTTATCGACGATCCTGCCGTGATTGCGGAAGGGTATCGCTACTTGTTTGCGGTTTCCATTTTTGAAATCTTTCTGGCGCCAGAGGTGATGCTGGAGGGTGCTTTCACGGGCGCCGGCGATACCAAACCGCCATTTTTGATTTCCATCCCTCTGACATTTTTGAGGATTCCATTGTCATACTTATTTTCAATCACCCTGGGCTTCGGCGTGATTGCTATTTGGTGGGTGATCAGTTTCTCGACGTTTTTGAAAGGTATCTGCTTTTGGCTCTGGTTTCATCGGGGACGGTGGAAGGAAAGGCGGATTGGGTGATGTTTTGGAAGACATTGAAGAAGTTGTCAGTTAGCAGTCTTCAGTCCTCAGCCATCAGTCGTAGGGATCGATTCATTTAACGCGGATAGAATGCATTAAAATTATTCCTTCCAGAAAAAGCACTTGATTTATTGTGCAAAAAGTATATATTACTATCCGTTTGAAATGCTTTATTAACTGGCAACAACATTGGACCAGAGGCACCTCAATGTGCCCAATTGGCTGTCATGAGATTGAACCGTATTGACCATGATGAGGGTACGCAATATCTTCAAGATGTCTGACGCATGGATTTGCTGCAATAGCTGATCGAATATTTTTTTTGTTGGCAGTGGCCGCGAAAAAACCACTTTTTCGAGCAGAGGTATGAATATTTTTATCACAGGAATCAACGGTTTCATCGGCAGTAATCTGGCACGCTATCTGGTTGCGATGGGGCATCGCATCAGTGGCTCGGTTCGACCTACGAGTGATCGCTCGTTCATCGCCGATTTGCCGTTGCAATTGTTCGTGGGTGATATCGGTGAGCCAGAATTTCTGACCCGCGTGTTCATGGGACAGGACATTGTTTTTCATATTGCGGCGTTGGCCTCGGATTGGGGCACGATGGAGACGTTTCATCGAATCAATGTGCTCGGCACCATGAATGTGGCTAAAGCGGCACAACTGGCGAAAATCCAGCGCCTGGTTTATTTGAGTTCCACTGCGGTCTATGGATTTGCCGGTTATCGCCAGCGCGTGGAAAGCGACCCCAAGCCCGCGACCAATTTTCCTTATGCGACCACCAAACTTCAGGCTGAAACCTGGTTGCGAGATTTTGGCCAACAGAATGATCTACCAGTAACAATCATCCAGGCTGCCAATGTCTATGGTCCGCATGATCGAACGTTTTTTCTCAAATTTGCCCCCGCGCTGGAGAAGGGATTGATCCCTTTGATCAATCGCGGTCAGGCCTGGACCTGTCCCACCTACGTTGAAAATCTTGTGTATGCCTTATGGCTGGCAGCAAACCATCCCCGTGGCATTGGGGAAACGTTCATCATTTCCGATGATCTGGAAATCAACTGGGCTCAATTTGTGGCTGCGTTATGCCAGCAGCTAAGCGTTCGTGCTCCCCGATTATCGGCCAGCTTTTCGGTGGCGTATGGGCTGGCCAGTCTTATTGAGGGAATTTATAAACTGCTGCGCCTGCGGCAGGAACCGATCCTCAGCCGTTATCGCATCTGCAATTTTGGGATCGATTACCATTTCTCGATCCAAAAAGCCCGGAATATGTTAGGCTACTCGCCGCCCATTGGCCTGGAAGAAGCCATTCGACGGACGGTGGCATGGTATCGACATTATCAAGAAGGGAAAAGGCATGAAAGTGGTTCCCGTTGACTCTCGTTCTGATTTGAAAAAATTTATCGAATTTCCCTACCGTTTCCATCGGCAAACCGCGAATTGGATACCACCGCTGCGGCTCGATCAACGCAACATTTTTAATCCGAAGAAGAATTCAGTTCTGCAACATTGCAACTTTCAATGCTTCTTGCTGTACGATCAACAGCAAATTTGCGGCCGTTTAGTCGCCTATATCAATCACGTGGCCAACGAATATTGGGGGGAGAAGGTTGGTTTTTTTGGCCATTATGAGTGCATTGATAATGTTGACGCTTCATCGCTATTGCTGGAGACAGCGGCCCATTGGCTGCGCGCGCACGGCGCCAAGAAAATGTGGGGGCAATGGAATTTCGTGTCCCAGGACATGGGATTTATTTGTGAGGGATTCGACCTCCCCCCCATTGTCCTTTCATCTTACAACCCGCCATATTACAATGACCAGATGCTCCGCTTTGGTTTGCATAAAATAAAAGACTTGCTGGTCTACAATTGTGACGTGGGCAAAGGCTACAAAATTCCTCAGCGGTTCCTGGAATTTACAGATCGCATCGCCGAACGCTATCGGGTCACCGTGCGGCCGATCAACATGAAGCAACTGGTGGCCGATGCCCGGATCATCGTTCGGCTGACCAACGAATCCATTGCTGGTAAC
>JAPDQM010000074.1:0-18712 GCA_034505795.1 Candidatus Zhuqueibacterota bacterium | reverse complement strand
GGGCCGCTGGGAGCACCCTCGCCATACCCGCTATAAAGTCGATCCACCACTTCCATACCGGCGATTACCTTGCCCACCGGTGCGAAGCCCATGGGATCCAGCCGGCTATTGTCCCCGTAATTGATGAATAATTGTGTGGTTCGTGAGTTGGGCAACGCACTCTTAGCAAAGGTGACAAAACCCCGCAAATTGCTCTGTTTCACTGGATCATCCGGGATGGGCTTCGCCATCCAGACCCTGGAAACGGCCGGATCGCCATGATACCCAAACTGCGCCATGAAACCATCGATGACCCGAAAGAAACGAACGCCATCGTAAAAATGGTGTTTGGCCAGATAGTACAGCCGATCAGCGCCATGAGGCGACCAATCGCGATAAACCTCGATGACGAAATCGCCTTGGCTGGTTTCAAATTTGATCTGAAACTTCTCTGGCGCGGCTGCGGCCAGTTCGGCTGGATCAGGCGTTAGGAGCGCCGGTGCTGGAATGGCGACTTTTTCCTTTTTGCAGACCATTGTTACCAACAACAAGACAATGACAACACCACTCATGAATGTCTGTAACCACCGATTCATTCTGGTTCCTCCAATCGTTGAAAAAAGGCCAATGGTTGATTCAAATAACACGTTATGGTTTTTCATGGTTCCTATTTGATGAAAGCCACAGGAATGATTGCCATCTGGAATTCTGGAATGCTGGATTTGTAGCCGGTCCTCCCCCTGAAAAGGCAAACAATATGCTGCCGGCCCGGTTTATGAATGATCCACATCCGCGATTAAAACAACCGCATTTAGACCGCTGGTTTTATCAAGCGAGACTTTTCTAAACCTCCAGTCACTCGCATCAATCATCGTCAGGATAGATCATGCTGCGAACCACAGCCAGGATTCCAGTTTGCGAGACGATCAGAAATTTTTTCTCCTCATATTCGATTTCAATGGCCTCCTTGCGCAGGAAGATGGCATAATCACCGACCCGCACCTGCAGCGGAATATAGTGCGGCTCATTCTTATAACCCGACCACGGCTCCGACGTATCGGCATACGGAACGATGTAACCTGGTCCCACTTTGACTACATAACCGGACTGCACCTTCTCTTTTTCAGCCATTCCCTGGGGCAGATAAAGCCCGCTATCGGTTTGATCTTTGCTGTTATCGGGATTGATGAGCACCCGATCCCCAATAATCAGAATCTCTTTGGTCTTCTTCATCTGGTTCTGCTATTTCTCCTACGAGCACTGATTAGCCATAGTCGCCAATCTCAAGCGTCTTTGATTGCCATTGTCACATATTTCTGGATGATATCTCGATGAAAAAACGCCAACGTCATCTGCAATGCTTCATGGATTGGCACCCAGCGGGCGGCCTGGATTTCCGCCGGTGCGACCTGGATGGTACCTCTGGCATCCCCGGCAAAAACATTTACCACGGCATGGATGTTTTGTTCCGGCAAGATTTCATCAAAATAAAACAAAAAGCGCGGGGTCAAATCCAATCCCACTTCTTCTTTGATCTCTCGAATGATGGCTGCTTCAGCCGTTTCATATCGGTCGATATGCCCGCCCGGCAATGACCAATAATTTTTGAATGGCTCGGTATTTCGCAGCGCCAACAGGACGTACTGCTTCCCATTCTCGTTTTTTGTGATAATAGCCCCAACCGTGGCGACGGGCAAACCAGAAATCATCCATTCCCTTTCCAATTTTTTTGCTGCCAAATCTCGTTGCCAAATATAAAACAGTTCAGGCAAAGAGTCAAGCTAAAAATAACGGATGCCATTACGTGAACCCATGGCATCCGTTAACGCAGATCTGATGACGTGCCAGAAGTGCATTTATTTTTTGCCTACCGCAAATTCGATGGCCGCACGATCGCTAATTTCTTTGACCATGCCAACCACATATTTGATATGCCGATTGATAGCCGCGGCTTGCGTTTCAGAATAGCATGCATTCAACAGCACGCATTCAACCTGTTTGGAAAAAAGCTCAAATAAACCGGCTAATGCCTCCGGTTCGACCACAATCGCCTTACCCGTTTCATCCTCCAACACATTGCCGTCCGCTTGCCCGTGCCCACTGAAATGCACGATCTGTGGTTCGCAATCCAGCAAGGCCCGGCGTAAATCGCGAATGCGAACTGCTTCGCGCTGCTCAATTTCAAATAGATCACGCTTCCTGGCTAACCGAAGCCCTTCTTTGATTTCACGAACTTCTTCTTCCAGTCGCAGCCGGGTCGTATCTTTGGGATTGGCGGCGAGAATCAGAATTTTTTTTTTCGCACCCATAACCCAGATTGGTCCTTGTATCTGCGGACAGCAGAAGGCCAAAGCGGTTATTTATCCTGCTGAATGCTTCTGCTTGTCACACAAAGATTTGTTGATTCTTTCTTTCGTCTCTGCCCTCTAACTGGGGATGTTGCGGAAAGCCCACCTCATCCAGCAGCTTGCTCACTCGCTTCACCAACTCAGCGTAGGTGATTTTATAATTGGCATCTCGAATCGCTTGCAGTGCGAAGCAGGACATAGCGCCATGATAAACGCCGCGAATTCGGGCATCATAAGAAAATTCGATGTCTTTGCAACCCGCTAGCAGCAATTCTTTCATCTCGGATTCGGGATAAATCTCGCGGCGTCTGGGTTTGGCTTTGAAGGGATCGTGCAATTCAGGATCCCCGCGCAAATGGGGATCCATAAAACGCATGTGAATATCAGCAGCAACCGAAGCCGGCACGATGGGAATGGCGCGGGTGACGGTGCCCGAGTGACAGGAATCCGAAATAACGGTCAGGCGGACGCCCGGCTTCAACTCGCTGAAAATCTCCCGCAGTTCATCATCCAGCAGGATATTTTCTTTGACATCATACGGACAGATCACTTGATCATATTTTTCTTCGTCGCCGCTTTTATCAGCAAGATAGGAGCCATGGGAGGAATTGGTAATTACGAGGACATCGCCCGAGGTGGCACCGGCTAACAGTGATTTGATGCCATTGATGTAATCTTTCTTTTTGGCTTCGGCATTGAGCAGGAGCTTAATATCGGAGCGGGGAAAATCGTAGTGACTGGATAGCAGTTCAGCCCAGGCATTGGCATCATTAATGCAGCCCAGGAGATCAAATCCCTCGTAGGGATAATCGTTAATGCCGATACATAATGCTTTTTTGGCCATTGCAAATCCTCCTTAGAAAATTCAACCGCAGTTTCGTTGTTTAAAAATCGTTTGAATCAAGGGAGGTCGTCAATGTTAGCCGTGCTAATTGTTTGCAGAAGCTTGGAATATTATCAAGTAATCGGCCAGCAACTATCGCCAGAGAAAGCGCATTGTGATGTCAGGATGCTTTTGCACGAGCAATATAATATAACAAAAATAAATTGTCAAGCGAAAATTTGCTGTTTTTGAACGCATAAACAGGAAGGCCAATTTTTTCCGCTATCAGCCTGGCCGCGCAAGAAAAGCCTATTGAGCGAAACCTGATCAAACACTCGTGACGTATCTGAGGTGGCACATTGACGACATGTGGCTGTTGGCCATCCGACAATCACATTCTGGACGAGTCTCCCATTATTATGAGAGACAAAATTTTGGGGTCATTTGGCCTATCACATTAGCTTCAAAAGCAAAATTATGATCATCGAAATTGTGCAGGTGCCGGCTTAAATTCCAAAGCATGGGCCACCAATCCGCCCACCAATGAGTATGGTTGAATATTTGAATCTTGAAACTGCAGTTAAACGATCGATATTGAAATTCACATTTTCCAGGGCAATGCCGCCTAACAGTTTGGTTCGAATCGCCTCCCCTTCAGAACCACCTTCGACGATCAATTGCGGGACAAATTCTATGGTCACATCGGGATGCAACTGCTCATATTCATCGGCGAGCAGTAGCCGTTCGCCCACACCAAATGGCTGCGTACCTGGCGTGTACCCAGCGGCATAAACTTCAACGACATGCAGCCGCCCGGCATTTAGCGAGCGGCCATAGTCATTGATATTGTTCCAGCGCCCGTCCGAGGGAGATGGCTTGAATGAGCCAGGTGTCGAAGACTTCTGGCAACACGCTAGCAGAATGATCGACAAAAGCAACAGGGGCCAAATGCAACGCATGCCGCCTCCTATTGTACCGAAATATAAGATCGGTAAGTTGCTGGTTTAGGTCTTAATAAAAGACAATCGATCAAATGACTGGCCCAATCGGAATACCAGCAAAACGGATGACAATTATTTCATCGTTCTCAATTCCAGGAAGGCCGCTCGGGCAAATGAGAGTGGAATACCGCCACCAATTCAGCTTCCATGGCTGCCGTATATTTTCCAGCCAGGAATAGATCCAATATTTCGTTGTAGAACTTTTCCCAGGACGCTTCCTCCTGACCAGGAATGATAGGATAAAATGGAATCTGATTAGCTCGTGCCGCTTTCAAATCACCGGGAGCATCACCAATCATCAGGGCATGGCCAGCGTCATATTTTCCAACAGCCGTAAATTTCAGATGTTCCTTTTTGCTACCCATCTCCTGACCGGCGATGATCGCCGCATATTGCGCAATCCCATTCTCCTGCCACTCCCGAATCAGAGCTTCAGCGGGCGTCGATGAGACCACGATAATGTCTGCCCGGTTCGTTAGCTTCTCTAGAGTCTCTTTGACAAACGGAAATGGCTTGACGCCCTTCACCACGCGGGCGATGGCCTCATTGATAGCCATGCTCCATTCGTACACTCGGCGCAGCTCCTCGCTTCCGGTTCGATCGATTTCTTCCTTCAATGCCGGATTGCCCAATTTCGTCTCATGCTCGGTCCATCGTTTCAAATCATTCAATTGCGGAATAGTCACTCCCCGACGCTTTACCGCTTCCCGCTCTCGAAGCAGCTCGAAGGTTTTTTGCAATGCCAGAAAGCGATTGCAGCCCCGATCCTGGGAATAAAGATTGACAAATTCCCAGGCTTCGCGCGCATATTTGGAAATTGCTGCTAACTCCCATTTCTCGATGGTCACCGGACAGAAACACTCCTTATGTTTCGGCTCCATTGAATCAAACACACAGCCATCTGAATCGATACCCACCAGGAAACTATGCCGGGGCGTGAAGCTAATCAGATCTTCCCTTGTAAAGTGCATGTTCGTCCTCATCAAAAATAAATCGACTAAAACCGAATCTATCGTTCAGTCACTGCTTTCATTAAATTTTATCAAATTTCGTCTGCTGCAAATGGCTTATCGCACAACTCTAGCGCTGCCACCTGCCACCAGCTTCTCCACTTCGGCCAGCGTGGCCATGGAGGTATCTCCAGGCGTGGTCATAGCCAGCGCACCATGGGCTGCGCCGTATTCGACCGCTTTTTGAGCATCCTGTAATTCCATCAGGCCATAGATAAAACCAGAAGCAAAGCTATCGCCGCCGCCGACACGATCCAGAATTTCCAGCCCTGGCCGATGTGTCGCCTCATAAAATTGACCATCCACCCAGGCAATGGCACCCCAATCGTTTACCGTGGCCGACCGCACCGCTCGCAGGGTGGTCGCTGCCGCTTTGAGATTGGGATAGGTTTTGACCACTCGTTCAATCATTTTTTTAAAACTGACCACCTCCAGATCGGTCAGGTTCTCATCCACTCCTTCCACCTCGAAGCCCAGGCAGGCCGTGAAATCTTCCTCATTGCCCAGCATGATGTCCACATATTTGGCAATCTCCTTGTTCACCAATTGGGCTTTCTCCTTACCGCCAATTCCCTTCCAGAGCGAAGGCCGATAGTTCAAATCGTAGGAAATGATCGTGCCATATTTTTTTGCTACCGTCATCGCTTCCAGGATCACCTCGGGCGTGCTGGCAGATAGCGCGGCAAAGATGCCACCGGTATGCAACCAGCGCACCTTCTGTTCACCAAATATGCGTTCCCAATCAAAATCACCTTTTTTCAATTGCGAGGCAGCGGTATTTCCCCGATCGGAACAACCCACCGCTCCGCGGACACCAAAGCCGCGTTCGGTGAAGTTCAATCCATTTCGAACCGTGCGCCCAATCCCATCGTATGGCACCCATTTGATCAGCGAAACATCCACGCCGCCCTGCAAAATAAAATCTTCGATCAGTCGGCCAATGGCATTATCAGCAAATGCCGTCGCAACCGCTGTTCGCAGACCAAAACAGCGGCGCAAACCTCGGGCCACATTGTATTCGCCGCCGCCTTCCCACACGCGGAAAAACCGCGTGGTGTGAATTCGGCCCTCACCGGGATCAAAACGCAACATCACCTCGCCCAGGGCCAGCAAATCGTACTTGCATTCATTCTTCGATTGAATTGTCAACATCATTGTTCACCATCCTCCAGGTTTGGATATTATTATTTTCCTTCAAATCACTTATCATTGGCATTTATTACAGCCATTCCTCTGGCCAAAGCCTTCAATAATCATCGACCTTTTGGGTCTCGAATCAGAATTTTAGGAGCGTTATTCCAATCGATCACTGATCCTTTCATCCACCCACATGATCAAATCCATTCTGTATGGAAAAATTGGCCGCGTGGACGATCGATTCGCTCGTACGTGTGCGCACCAAAGTAATCCCGCTGTGCCTGCAGCAGGTTTGCCGGCAAGCGTTCGCTGCGATACCCATCGTAATAGGCCAGCGCACTACTAAATGCCGGAACCGTCACACCGGCTTCCACAGCGGTAGCGACGACTTTGCGCCAGGCATGCTGATGTTCATCCAGGGTCTGCTGGAAATACGGATCGAGGAGCAAATTGGGCAGATCCGGCTGGCGATCGAACGCAGCCTTGATCTTCTCCAAAAATTGGGCGCGAATGATACATCCGGCTCGCCAGAGCAGCGCAATCTGGCCGTATTGGAGGCCGTAACCATATTCTAACGAAGCCGCTCGCAACAACTGGAAACCCTGGGCATAGGAACAGATTTTGGAAGCATAAAGCGCTCGCCGGATCATCTCGATAAAATCGTCCCGCTTGCCAGCAAATTTAATCCGCGGACCGGCCAAAATCTTTGCAGCCGCCACCCGCTCTTCCTTTAACGCACTGAGCGTCCGGGCAAATACCGCTTCAGCAATGGTCATGGCCGGGATCCCAAGATCCAGCGCAATCTGGCTGGTCCATTTGCCAGTACCTTTCTGACCAGCCGTATCCAGAATCACATGAATCATGGGCTGGCCGGTCACTGCATCTTTCTGGCCCATGATCTTGCCAGTAATTTCAATGAGGTAGCTATTCAGCTCACCCCGATTCCACTCCTGAAAAATCGCCTGCATGTCTTCTGGCGTCAATCCCAGCACCTGTTCCATTAAAAAATAGGCCTCGCAGATCATCTGCATATCGCCATACTCGATGCCGTTATGAACCATCTTCACAAAATGACCGGCGCCACCATTCCCCACCCATTCACAGCACGGTGTTCCGTCCGGCACTTTGGCTGCGATCGACTGCAGGAGCGGTTTGACGATTGGCCAGGCTTCGACATTGCCCCCCGGCATGATCGATGGCCCCCAGAGAGCGCCCTCTTCCCCACCGCTGACACCGGTTCCAATGTACAGAATTCCCCTGGCCTTCAGTTCATTATTTCGGCGCTCGGTATCGGCAAAATAACTATTCCCGCCATCCATCAGCACATCACCTGTTGATAACAGCGGGACGATATCTTGAATCACACTGTCCACTGCCTTGCCCGCTGGCACCATCATCAAAATCTTTCTGGGCAAAGTCAGTCCACCGACCAATTCCCGCAAGGATGTCGTTACCTCCATCCTTTTCCCCTTGAATTTTTCCAGGGCCGCTTGCTGCTTTGATTTATCCAGATCGAAGCCGATCACCGAAAAGCCATGCCGTTCCAGATTCAAAGCCAGATTTTGCCCCATAACGCCCAGGCCAATGATACCAATATCATATTTTTGCATGACGCTTCTCCTCAATTATGAACCCACAAGAATCAAGCTTGCTTAATCCATTTCATTCTCTAACAAATTTATTGGTGAATTTCTGAGTCCCATCGAAATAGCTATAGATGGCATACCAGCAGCGGATTGCTGGGATTTGCGTTTTTCAAATCCAAATCATACGCGTAATCAAAGGATACACCAGCCATCAAGCACTCAGCGTCTCCAGCTCAAATTGTCATCGCTGTAAAACCGCCGTCCACCCGCACAATGGCACCAGTAACAAACGACGATGCTTTTTCGGATGCCAACCAGATCACCGCACCGATCAATTCATTCGGTTGACCAAAGCGAGCCATTGGCGTATGTTGAAAGATCGCTTGCACTCGTTCTTCGGTCAGGATTGCCCGATTCTGTTCCGCGGGGAAAAATCCCGGTGCAATCGCGTTCACTCGAATTCGATGCAGCGCCCATTCCCGGGCTAAAAATTGCGTCAGATTATTCACCCCGGCTTTGGAGATACTATAAGCAAATACCTTTGATAGCGGCGGTCCCGAAGAGGCCGATGAAATATTGATGATGCTGCCGCCCATCCCTTGCTCGATCATCTGCCGTCCAAACACCTGACAAGCAAGAAACATGCTTTTCAGATTGACCTGCAATACCTTTTCCCATTCTTCTTCGGCGATCTCAAAAAACGGGGTGGCTGAATTGATGCCCGGCGCATTGATCAAAATATCAATCCGCCCCATGACGGAACTGATCTGCTGCGCTGCGGCTATCAGGTCCGTTTTGCTGGTGGCATCGACCCGAATGGCCAGGGTCTTAATGCCATACACCTGCAATTGTGCCGCTCGTTGTCGAGCATTTTCGATATTCAAATCCAAAATCGCCACATCAGCACCGGCTGCTGCCAGGCCATCTGCCATGGCGCCCGCCAAAACGCCACCGCCGCCAATAATCGCAGCGACTTTGCCGTGCAATCCAAATAGCTCCTCCAAATAACCCATCGCGAGGCTCCTTTCATTTATTCAATTATTGGCAGATGCCAGAAAAAGCGGCCTGATATGCCGTTCAAACAGATTGTCTCGAACATTTCTGAAAACATGTGACTCATGTTTCGCCAGTTGCTCCAGAAATTTTGGGCCCATTTCTGCAGCGATCTTGTACGCTACATGTAACAATTGTCGGAAATGCTTGTTGAAAGCAGGATTTTGAGGATCATGCCTCAGCGCATTTGCAAAGCGCTCTTCATCCCAGCCGGCAACAACTTTTGGGTTCGGCAGTTGCTCTGCCGCAATGTCAATCACGGTTGCATACGGTTGCGTCAACTCGGCGAGGCGTTCATAAGCCTGGCAATAAATATCTTTGACCAGCGCCAGACCATCTCCGCCAGCTTCTGCCAAACCAATGATCTCCTCCAGCCAGGTGGTGCCTGCGGTTTTGAGATGCACGCCGGCATTGAATCGCTGCAAAATTTGTCGTATGGTTGGGTAAAGTGAAAATTTGTCGCTGCCGGAATGAATGCTAAGCTTGACATGCTGTAAAATCGAAAATTCTCTGCTGGCGAACTGCACGGCTGCCACGTCCTGCTCGAACTCAGCGGCAAATTCTTCGAGCCGACCGACATAGTCGATGCCCTTATTGAATCGGCCGCTAAATTTTGGCGCAATAGTTGCCAGCGGGATCTCTTTCTGGGCGAGCCCGGCCAGTATAATAAATATTTCAATGGGCGACTGCGGAGCCTCGGTCTCATCCATGGAAACTTCCACCAGGAAAGGAGACGATCCCTTTTTTATTGCCAGATAAGCGTAGATTTTGCCCGCCTCTTCGATGGCCAACAAATACCGCCGGGCAATGGATGCGAGAATTTCGGGAGTGACAATCAACGGCGATTCGATTCCCGGAATGTACCAATCGCCCAGAAAACGCTCATGCTGCTTCAGAAACAGCTCGATTTTCTTTGGTTCGGCAGGCTTGCCAATCATATCGGCGACGTCGATAGTGAAAAAATCGGCGGATTCCAGGAAAAAATCCACATTTTTCAGGCCTATATGGTCGGCGTCCACGAAATAGTCGTCTTTGAAATGGAGCACGTTTACCGCCGTGTCTGCGGCCTGCCGGGTCTGCGCCGGAGTACTACCGATGATGAGATGTTCCCGATACGATTTATTCCAAACTGGCGTAATATCAATGCCCAGTGCCTGAGCATCCATGATCGCCTGAAGTTGCGCTCGGCCTTGACGGGCGAACCGATCGCCTACCCCCAAAGAATATTTATGCAATTTCATAATCTCCCCAACATTTCAATTCGGTCCAAAGACAAAACGATGGTTTTGATTTTCAATGATGACCATCAGATATCACGGCCATCAAGCCATGGCATTAAAGTTTATAGGCCTTTTTCACCAAATCATACGCCAATGCCCGACTCATTTTTCTGGCATCATTCATGTCGATAATATGTCGAGCCACTAATTCAGCTAAAAAATTGGAATCCATGCGTCGGGCGACGTCATGTCGGGCGGGAATGGACGGAAAGGCTCGTGTGTCATCATTGAAACCCACTGTATTATAGATCCCAGCCGTTTCGGTGACCATCTGGCGGAATCGAGTCATGCCCTCGATGCTATCATGAAACCACCATGGTGGTCCCAATTTTACCGCGGGATAATGTCCGGCCAGGGGCGCCAATTCCCGGGAATAAGTCGTTTCGTCCAGCGTGAACAGAATCAGCGTGAAATCTTTTTCATTGCCAAATTTATTGAGCAGTTCATGCAGATTGTGAGTGTATTCCGTGCGAACCGGGATGTCGCAGCCCTTATCCGGCCCGAATCGTTCGAAAATTCGTTGATTGTGATTTCGAAATGAACCGGGATGAATTTGCATGACCAGACCATCCTCAACGCTCATGCGCGCCATCTCCATGAGCATGTGTGCGGTAAACTGAGCTGCAGAATCAGCAGTGGCTTTGCCCTGCAGGGCGTGCTGGAAAATATTTTCCACCGCTTGAGCGGAGAGCTCATGGGCATAGGGGCTGAAGACTCCCTGATCGGTCGAGACCGCTCCCATCTCAGCAAAGAAACGCCGCCGATTTTCCAATGCCCGTATAAAATCCTTGAACGAACCGATTGCAATGCCGCTCAGTTCACTCAGGCGATCGATCTGCTGGCGCCAATCTTTGGCCAGAAGATTGATCACCCCATCGGGCCGAAAACAGGGAATGATCCGACCATTCCAGCCTGAGTTGCGAATGGCCTGGTGAAAAACCAGCGTATCTGTGGGACTGTCCGTGGTCGTCAGGACCTCGATATGGAATCGATCAAATAAACGCCGCGGCAAAAATTCGGGCGAGGCCAACTGCTCGCTGATGCGATCGTAAATGCGCTGCGCGGACTCGCCAGTCAATTTTTCGCGAACGCCAAACACATGATATAATTCATGGTTCAGCCATACACCAGTAGGCGTGCCGGCAAAGAGATAGTAATGTTCGCTAAAAATTTGCCAGATCTTTCGATGATCGCTCTCCACGGGCGTGCCATCCTGCGTAGGAATGCCAAGAGATTCCAGAGGAATGCCCTGCGAGTAGAGCATGCGAAACACGTAGTGGTCCGGAATCAGCAGCAATGCGGTTGGATCCGGAAACGGTTGGTTCTCCGCAAAAATCCTAGGATCAACGTGCCCATGGGGGCTTACGATGGGCAGGTCTTTCACAGTTTCATAGAGTTCACGCGCCACCTCTCGAATCTTAGGATTGGCATCAAAAAAACGATTTTCATCCAGGATCAATTTTTCAACCATACCTTCTGTCCTCAGTTATGTTCAATTTTGGGTGCACATGATTTTCGCACGATCAGTTTTGTTTCGAGCACGATCTTCTCATTGAGTGACTTTGGTGCAGCGATTTGTCGCAGCAGCAGCCTGGCCGCAGTGCAGCCGATATCGTAGGCAGGCACCAGCACCGTGGTTAGGGGAACACGAGCTGCCTCGCAGAACTCAATGTTATCGAAGCCAATCACTGAAACCTGCTCCGGCACGTTCATGTCCAATTCGGTGAGGGCATTGATCAGTCCCAGCGCCACCAGATCATTGTAGCAAAAAACCGCGGTCGGCCAATCACCGCGTTCGGAAAAAAATCGTTTGCCCACCTGATAGGAATTGGCAATATACGAGCCCACTTCCAGGATGTAACTTTTTTGTAGCGGTAGCTGATGATCGATCATTGCCTGGCGATAGCCTTCCAGACGATCCTGACTGTGCGCCGAATGGGCCGGTCCCGAAAAATAGGCAATGGATGTGTGGCCTAACTTGATCAGGTAACTAACCGCTTCATAAGCTGCCTTGACATTATCGATATCCACCGTGTTGGTGATATAATTTTTAACGCTCCCCAGCATGACCAGCGGATAGTTCTCCCGCAGCAGATTACCAAGATATGAGAAATCGATATCATCCCCTTGCAGCGGCGAAATAATCAAGCCATCCACATGGCGATGGGTGAGCGTTTGCACGCTTTTCAACTCCTGATTGGGGGAGAGCTCAGAACTGCCCAGCAACACAGTGTAGCCCATTTCGCAACAGACGTCAAACACGCCTTTCATCACTTTGGCGAAATAGGGATTGTCAATCTCTTTGATGACCAGGCCAATGCATTTGGTCCGGCGAATGGAGAGGGAACGGGCAATTTCGTTGGGGCGATAATTCAAATGGCGGATGACCTCATTGACCAGTTCTCGGGTCTGTGGCGAAACGGTGGGTTTATTATTGAGCACTGCCGAGACAGTGGCTTTGGATACATTGGCCATTCTGGCCACATCCGCGATGGTCACCTTCATTATTTGAACCGATTCAGTTTTAAATATGATAATTTAATTCTATTAATTTATAAGGCTTATTAGTTTGCTATCATATCATATTTGAACCGCTTCAATTTAAGCAAAATAAAATTCAGATGCAAGACTTTTTTAGGGCTGAACGATTTTTTTTCTCACTTGCAGAAATACCCAATGCGGATCAGGCGCAAAAATAAACAGATTTCTCTTTTGCCTCACTCCAGAATACCCATTGAAATGACCATGAGCTAATGATCCTAACAGGCACGAGTTAGCATAAAAAAGGCTTTCTTCCAAGGAAGAAAGCCCAATATCCATGAGAGTATTTGCCTGGCTTTGGCTTATTTCGTGCTCCTGGCAATAGTCTCCTGCAGAAACTTTCGGAATGGTCTGGCAAATTCCTTTCGCTTGAGACCAAATTCGACCACAGTTTTCAGATAGTCCAGCTTGTTGCCAATATCATAGCGTTTGCCTTCTATGACATAAGCGAGAATCCGTTCCCGCTTCAATAAAATCCGCAGGGCATCAGTCAACTGAATTTCATTCCCTTTTCCCTGCGTGGTCTGCTCGATGGTCTTGAAAATTTCCGGCGTTAGAATATAACGACCGGCAATCGCCAGATTGGAAGGACTGGAGCAGGCGTCCGGCTTTTCCACCAGGTCATTCACCTCCCAGAGCCGATCGTTGATTTTCGTCCCACCAATGATGCCGTAGCGAGAGACATTCTCCTGGGGCACGATCTCGCAGGCCAGAATAGTCTGGCGATATTGTTCATAAATATCGATCAATTGCTGAGTAACCGGAATAACAGAGTCAATGATCGTATCGCCCAACAAAACGGCAAAGGGTTCATTGCCTGCATGCAAACGAGCATAATAGATCGCATCGCCCAGGCCTCGCAGTTCTTTCTGACGAATAAAATGAATATTGGCCATATCCGAAATGCGACGAATTTCATTGTAGAGGGTATGATCCTCTTTGTTTTGCAATTGCGACTCCAATTCAAAATTCCGATCGAAATGATCCTCAATGGCGCGTTTGCCTTTGCCAGAAATAATCAAAATATCGTCGATGCCAGAGTCGATGGCTTCTTGAACGACATATTGGATTGTTGGCGTATCAATAATTGGCAACATCTCTTTGGGCTGCGCTTTGGTTGCCGGCAGAAATCGAGTACCCAGGCCGGCGGCAGGAATGACCGCTTTTTTGATCATCAATCTTTCCTTTCTCAACTAATGTACGGTTTAATCACTCGAGCATTCAGTTTTTTCAATTCCACAATGAGGCGGGTCAACATTTCATCGGAAGTATACATGCCAATGATCGATCCGCCCGATCCGGCAAACTTCGCTGATGCCCCGCAGTTGCGCGCGGTTTCAATCATCTCCAAGTTACTGGCGCTAATATTCATAATCTGCCGTCGCAGATCAAAGTTTTCATTGAGCAATTGATGCAATTGCTGATGATCGCCATTGAGAATGGCTGTGCGTCCTTTCTCAGCCAGGCCGGCAATTTTATCGAGGGTTTGAATGACGACCGGATCGCCAGCCTCATAGCGGCTGCGAATATCGCTGAGCACTTTGCCAGAGACCTTGCTCAGGCTGGTTTTATAGGCGATATAAAGATTGGGCAGCAGTTGTGGATCAATGGGTTCATAAAAGCCATGCTCTTTTTCGGCCATCATTTTCCGATCAAAATCCATGTACACGCATCCCTCATAAACCTGGATCACACGATCCTGCAAGCCCCCGGTAATACCAAGTTCCTCGGTTTCAGCTTTTAATATGAGCGTCGGCAATATCTCCTGCGGGATTTCCACTTCATAAAATTGCATCAGCGCCCGAAAGGTGGCGGTGATAATGGCGCTGGAACCAGCCAGGCCGACCTGCCGCGGAATCGAAGAGTGATAGCGGATGGTACAATTTTTATTCTGCAATCTTGAACCATTTTTTTCACAATATTGGCAAAATACCTTCAGCGCCGCTTTAATCAATCGATCACCACCATAATAACCTCGCAGCGCAATACCATCCATAAGATCATAAACATTCCGATATACATTCTGGTCCTCGAAGGGCGTTTCGATACGTAACTCTGGCGACTGATAAAGCGAGACATGAGCGCCAAAATTTTTCACACTGATCGAGATCGTTTTTCCAAAATAGCCATCGGACGGGTTGCCCAGTAAACCCGCTCGCGCATAGGCACGCGTTTCAATAATCATAATCTCAGCCTTTAAATAAAATACTTAGGTTCTTATTCATTATTCGTTGACATCATTTTCAAGAGATAGCCTCCTATCCCCAGAACATAAAAATACAACATGTGGAGGTTAGCATCTGGTTTTTTGGTTTTTTCAATGACACGTTACAATCAACTGCCACGCAGCATTGATGTTCTGGTAGCATCGTGGCGATCAATAATTTAGGTGCGCTCCATCATCAGCGATCTTCCATTGTAAATAGCCACCTAATTCAAATAACCGAAAAGTTTCGGAATCACCAGGCTGATCCATGGAATATACGTAATCAGCATTAGTACTACCACCATCGCCAGATAAAATGGGATGAGCGCACGAGACATGCTGGCGATATTGGTATTGCCAATCCCACAGCCGACGAATAGTACCGAACCCACAGGTGGCGTGCACAGCCCAATGCAGAGGTTTAAAACCAGAATAATGCCAAAATGCAAGGGCGACATACCGAGCTGCACCACCACTGGCAAAAATATAGGAGTAAAAATCAGCACGGCTGGCGTCATGTCCATAAAAGTGCCCACAATTAATAAAATCAAGTTAATGATCAACAGGATGACCAGCTTGCTATGGGTCAACGCAATCAACGACGCACTGATATTCTGCGGAATATTTTCGTAGGACAAAATCCAGGACATCGCCGAAGAGGTCCCAATAAGCAACATCACAATAGCGGTGGTCTCCACCGTCTTGAGCAAAATTTGGGGCAGTTCTTTGATTTTAACCTCGCGGTAGATAACTACCGAAAGCAGCAACGCATATAAGACAGCCACCGCGCTGGCTTCGGTCGCCGTGAAATAGCCAGCGATAATTCCGCCGATAACGATAACAATCAATGACAGGCTTGGTATTGCGTCCAAAAATTTCTTTATCGCATCTATCAAGCTGATTTTTTCACCCACAGGATATTTTCGAATCAATGAAATGACTGCCGCAACGATCATGATACCCAAACCCAAGAGGATACCGGGCAGATATCCGGCGATAAACAGTGCAGCAATGGAGACGCCACCACTGGCCAGCGAGTAGACGATCAGCACGTTGGATGGTGGAATCAGCAGGCCGGTGGTTGAGCCTGTGACAGTAACCGCGGTATTAAAATTTTTATCATAACCCTCTTTGTTCATCGTCGGAATCATAAAGCCGCCAATAGCAGAGGTCGCCGCCACCGCCGACCCAGAGATAGCACCAAAAAACATGCACGCCAGCACGTTCACGTAAGCCAGGCCGCCGGGAAGCATACCTACCAGCACCTTGGCAAAATCGATCAACCGTCGGGCGATTCCCCCTTTGCCCATCAGTTGGCCAGATAAAATGAAGAACGGAATCGCCAGCAGTGCAAAACTATTGATTCCGGTTGCCATTCGCTGCGCCACCGTCGTCACTGCCGGCCCCGGGGCAATGGTAAATAGCATGGTTAGAATTGTTGAAATCCCAATGCTGATCGCAATTGGCACATTAAATGCCAGCAAACCGATGAAGCTAACGATCAAAACGAGCACCGAAATATCCATGAAGTAAGCTCCCTTTGTTTTTGGATAAAACGCCTGCAACACTTAGCCCTGAAATACAGAATTAATCATTAACCCAGGCCACTTAACCCGTTGGAAGTTCTCCTCTCTGCTCAGCAGAAGCGGCAGAATGATTGCGCGCAACAATCACTATAAAATATGTAGCAAAATAGATCATCAGCAGGCCAGCAAGTGGAATCACCAGGTAGACATACCCCATTTCAATGCCCAGCGCCGGCGAAATTTGGCCCAGTGTAAACGTTAGCCTAACCAAACGTATGCCACCGATGACCATGACAAAAAAAGCAAATGCCAGAACGATCAGATTAATGCCAATTTCAACTACCTTTCTTTTGAGTCCGGTCAATTTATAGGTCAAGACATCGATGCCGAGATGTGCTTTGGTATAATAGGCATAGCTTGCCCCCAGCAGCCCAATCCAGATTAATAGAAATCCGGCCAATTCCTCGGTATAGGAACTTGGATTTTTGATAACAAATCGGCTCAAAACCTGCCAGGTTACATCGATAACCATAGCTGCCATCAGAACCGTTAGCAAAGCGCCCAAACTTCTGCTGATGGCACGGGTTATTTTTTCCATGGCTGATCTCCTATCAATGAATGCTTTGAATGGCCTGAATTAGATCATAAATTGACGTGCCTTTATAGGAGGCGTGCATCTCAAGAACCGCTTGCTGGAACGGGCGCTTATCCGGGTAAATGACTTTGACACCGGCTTTTTGCACTTCCCTTAACGCCTGTTCCGACGATTCCTGCCAGAGTTTTTTTTGATGTTCCACCGATTCATCTATCGCTTCCTGCAACCATTGCTGTTCCTTCGGCGACAGGCTTTGCCACACCACCGTGCTCATGAGTACGATATCAGGCACCGAAGTATGTTCGTCCAGGCTATAATATTTGCAAACTTCATAATGGCGCGATAGATAGAAACTTGGCGGATTATTTTCTGCGCCATCGACCACCCCCTGCTGTAAAGCCGTATAAAGCTCGCCCCATGGAATTGGCGTGGCCGAACCACCTAACGCCTGCACCATTGCGAAAGAAGTCGGACTATTCATTACCCGAATTTTCAACCCTCTCAAATCCCCTGGTGACTGGATGGGCGCAGCTTTGGTGTAGAAACTCCGGCTGCCAGCATCGTAGTAACACATGCCTCGCAGAAAAAACTTTTCGCCAGCCAACAGCAAGCGCTTGCCGATCTCTCCGCTTAACACTTTCCAGCGATGGGCATCATCTCGAAAAACATAAGGCAGCCCAAAAATCTTCATCTCCGGCACAAACGCCTCCAACGGAGCCGTCGATACTTTGGTCATCGCCAGGCTGCCAATTTGCAGCAGCTCGATTAAATCGCGTTCCTGACCGAGTTGGCCGCTGGGATAAATGTCCACCCGTAGGCGGCCACCGGATTTTTCATGCACCTTTTCCGCCATATAGACCATGGCCTGATGCACCGGATGGCTCGGATCAAGTACATGAGCCAATTTAATCACCCGAACCCGGCTTTGGGTTTGACAACCCAATAAACCCAATGCTAAAAAAACAAACAATAAATATTTCTTCATCTACGAAGTCCTTTGCTTTTTATTTGCTCAGACAGTTGTCACCTTGCTCAAGCGCTATTCTCATGCGGTTGGGCATAGTGAAGAGAACACGCCACCGCTAAAAAAGGAGCCAACATTTTTCCCACGGAAAATGGATTCGACCTAATTTTTCTCCGGCATAGGCAGGGCCGCCGTGCGCGATGGCATTTCAGGATAATCGGGATAGCCGATATTTTGAACCAATTCCGATACCTGAATGGCCTGGCCGCTTTGAAAACAGCGATTCGCAGCGGCACCAACTAACATGGCATAGGCGCCCGATCGTTGGTCTGCTGCCCGCAGATATTTATCCGATGGTTTTTGAGGCAAGAATAGGTCATCCAGTAGCACTTTGTCGCCGCCGCCATGACCGCCTTCGCCAGACCATGGCTCAAAATCCTGCGCTGCTCCACGCAACGGAATCACCCGAGTAAACGTGCCCCCTGCCTTCAAACCGCCCTGAACGGCATCGGTGCCGCTGATGTAAATGCTCTCCTCGATCCGATGCTCCAGCCTGCCTTTCGTTCCATTGAAAACAATATAATATCCTTCCCAGGAATTGAAGGCATTCAGGGAATAGCAGAGCGTGACATTGTTATCGTATTTGACCAGCACATTCATGGT
>JAPDQM010000073.1:0-18750 GCA_034505795.1 Candidatus Zhuqueibacterota bacterium | reverse complement strand
TACGCATTGAGCAAACAATAGTTCCTCGGATGGTAAAACTGCGCCATACAGGATACGATTCGGGCTTGCTAACCGATTTTCATCATTCCAATTCACTTCCAGTGATTGGTTTCAACTTTGGCCGCCTTAAACCAGCACTGATCTTTTGGCTACTAATAGTATAGGCTTTGTGCATCATGAGCCAGATTTAGTTGAAATATCGGAAAAAGCGCTTGACAATTGCCGATTAATGTATTATATTTATACCGCTTTTTGGAGGTTGGAGAGTGCCTTTCAGACCTGACGTTGAAGGGACGGAGTCATCACATAGCGAGGGTGGGAAAATGGATAAGGAGAGTTTGAAATATTTTAAGAAGTTGCTGCTCGAAAAGCGGCAAGAGATTTTGAATGAGTTGGGATATATTCGCGAGGTTTCGGCGGACAACCCCAAGGAAGCTTATGGTATTGATTCATCGTACTCGACTCACATGGCCGATCATGGCACCGATGAGCAAGAACGAGAAAAAACGTTCTACCACGCCTCTCGCGAAAATAAATATCTCTTGCACCTGGAAGAAGCGCTGCAAAGAATTGAAAACGGGACTTATGGCATCTGCATCTCCTGTCACAAAGAAATTCCAAAAGAAAGACTGGAAGCCGTGCCTCATACTCAATATTGTATGCCCTGCAAGATCGCCGAAAAAGAGGAGTAGCAGACTAGAAAGCTGAAAATATTTACTCTGCTTACCCTCCAAAACCAGGCAGCGCGCTTCTTGCTTTGATTCAAGATTCTATTCATGGTAAAAACTCCGCAGGAGTATCTGCGCCCCAGCAATTTATTTCTCGGAACATTCGGCATTGGCACTATTTTATTGAACCAGCCTCTGGATGGCCGGATCATCTAAATTTTCAATAGTAACCACATATACCCCCGTATCAATTCGCTTGGCGACAGTTTCCCCCGCCAGGGCTTTCATCGCTGCTTTTACTCCTTCATAACCCATTTTAAACGGATCCTGAACAATCAACGCCGAAACTTCACCGGCTTTCAGTGCGGCCACTTCATTTGCTGCGGCGTCGAAGCCGACCACTTTTACCGCGCCGATTTTATTTTTTGTTTTTAGAGCCTGAATTACCCCGATAGTCCCGGCTTCATTCGCCGCAAAAATACCTTTGATATCTGGATGCCCGGTCAGAATGTCTTCTGTCACTGCCATCCCTACAGCTACATCGCTCTGTGAATAGCGGATTGGCAAAAGTTCAATCTGTGGATATTTTTTGATTTCATCCACAAAGCCCTGTTCGCGCATGATAGAGGTTGCCGCACCCGGGACAAACGGAATGCAGGCCACTTTTCCCTTCGCGCCGATCAATTGCGCCAGCGTTTGCGCAGCCTTGCGTGCTGCAGCAATATTATCGGTGGCAATAAAGCTCAATGGCAAATCCGAATCCACGCCCGAATCAATCGTGATGATAGGGATTTTGCGGCTATGTGCACGCTCCAGCACCGGCAGCAGTCCCTTAGCATCACAAGCAGCAATCACGATGGCATCGATCCCCTTATTGACGTAATCTTCGATTATGGCAATCTGCTCGGCAATATTGATTTCTTGAGCTGGTCCTTTCCAGATGATTTCAGCCCCGAATTCGCGACCGGCCGAATCCGCCCCTGCTTTGACACTGACCCAAAATGAATGGACCAGGCCTTTTGGCGAAACCAGGATTCTGGGTCTGATTGATTGCGGTTTTGGCGAGCAGCCGATCAAAATGATTAGAATTGTAATCCACCACATTGTCCTTTTCAGCATCATGTCTCTACTCCCTGCACGTTTATGTGGGCATTTCAAATTTATCGTAACCAATGCCGTATTGCCGAAGCACGGCTATTATTTGCCTTTTTGATATTGATCGATAAAGACAGCGACGATGATAATCGTCCCAATTGCAACCTGCTGCCAGAAGGCGGAGATATCCAGCAAATTGCAGCCATTCCGTAGGACACCGATGAGCAATGCTCCTAAAATGGCCCCCCAAATGGTTCCGACACCGCCACTCAAACTGGCTCCCCCAATCACGCATGCCGCGATCACATCCAGTTCGTTGCCGGTGCCGGCTGTGGGCTGACCAGTACTCAAGCGCGAGGCCAGGATAATACCGGCGATACTGCACAAAAATCCCCCCAGAAGATAAATGGCAACGATCATCCGGGTGGTCCGGATGCCGGACAGCCTGGCTGCTTCGAAATTGCTACCAATGGCAAACGTGTAACGTCCAAATGGAGTAACATTCAAAACGATATGGGCCAATACACCTAACGCGATGGTGATAAGAACGGGTATCGGCAGTACGCCGAAAAGTCGTCCATTTCCCAGCGCCGCAAATTCCGATGGCAGCCCAAAAATCGGCACGCCTTTGGTGATGATCAGCGTCACACCGCGAGCGATGCCCATCATCCCCAACGTGGAAATAAATGGCGGCAATTTTCCCACCGCGGTGAGAAAGCCATTCAGCAGACCGCAAACAGATCCCACAGCTATTCCCGCCAATGCTGCCAATAGCATATTCGTGCCATCCGCAATCAGCATCGTCGTGATAACTCCGGCCAGCGCCATGATGGAACCAACAGAGAGGTCGATGCCGCCGGCAATAATAATCCAAACTTGCCCAATGGCCATAATGGCAATGACCGACATTTGCAAGCCGATCGAAAGAAAATTCTCCGCCGTCATAAAGTGGGGCGAGAGAATTGTTAAGACCAGCATGATCAACAACAGGCTCAAGACCGAGGCCAGTTTTCGGAAATAGTGTGCATATTCTTTAATGCTCATGTTGCTCAAATTCTATAATCAGTTGTTCATGTTTTATGGAAAATGAGGTCCCGGAATCATAAACAGCTACCTTGAATAATCTATATCAAAATCCAGTGGCTCATCGCCAGATGATCTGCTACCGCTTCAACTGTCAGCCTTTTACACTACCCAGCGTCAAACCTGAAATGAGCCAGCGGCTTAAAATCAAAAATAGGATCACTACCGGCAAACTTACGATAATTGCCCCAGCCGAATACAGCCCCCAGGATGTTTCCATGGCCGATTGATAGGTTTTCAGTCCCAGCGGCAAGGTGAACAAATTCTGATCCTGAATCAACACCGCCGCCACCAAATATTCCGACCATGCCGCCATGAAGGAAAACAGTGCGGTAATAACCAGCGCCGGAGCGGCCAGTGGCAGGATAATGCGCCAAAATGTACCAAATTGGGAACAACCATCAATGGCCGCCGCTTCCTCCAGGCTGAAGGGTATGGTATCATAATAGCCTTTCATCTGCCAGATGGTAAATGGCAGCGCGGTGGCGGAATAGGCGATAATCAATCCCAGATACGAATCATAAAGCTTAAGTCGAATCAGCATGATAAACAGCGGCAATAGCAACATGGTCAATGGAAACATCTGGGTAGTGAGCAAACTGAACATCGCGGCAGTCTTGCCGACAAACTTATAACGAGAAAATGAATAACCTGCAGTCGCGGCCAATCCCACCCCAACGATCATTACTGCCGCGGAGATCATCAAGCTATTAGTCATCCACTGCAGAAACGGCTCGGTGGTGAATAGTTTGATATACGACGCGAGCGTCGCATCCGGTGGGATGAGCGCCAATGATTTCGAAAGCAACCGATCACCGGGCCGGAGCGAGATGGAAATAACGCAAAGGATCGGATAAACGGCAAAAAGCGTGAACATCGTCAACAATAAATAGGCGCCAATTTTGCCCGCCAATGTCAGTTCTCTTGGTCTATGCATATCCAACGCTCAAAAATAGTTGCTTCAATGGTGATGCGATGTGCGGCTTGCTGCTACTGGCTTGATCTATTAGAGAAACTTGAAATTGATTCTGCACCGTTAACAGGATCTTATTCCCATCGCTGCTTGACATTGATGAGCCGAATGCGCGGCTGCGGCTACATGATCATTGAACTACCATTTCAATCAAAATTCATCACCAGTCCCATCGTCTAATTGACCGCCTCTGCAGCCCGGGTTTTCTTGATGAAATTCCAGCTAAAGACCAACAGAATCAGAAAAATGATCGTAGAAAAGGCTGCAGCATACCCCATTCGGAAATAGCGAAAGCCCGATTTATAGATCCAGGACACCAGAATGTGGGTTTTGTCCGCCGGCTCGCCCCCATTGCTCACCAACCAGACCACATTGAAGTTGTTAAACGTCCAAATGATGCCCAACGTGATAGCGGGAATCATCACCGGCTTCAGCAAGGGGAGAGTAATGTTCTTCAATTTATGCCACCACGATGCGCCGTCAATCTCGGCGGCCTCATACAATTCATCCGGAATGCTCTGCAAACCGCCCAGGGCCACAATCATCATAAATGAAAAACCCAGCCATACATTGGTGATCACGCACGCTGCAAATGCTCCCCACTCGGTGGTCAACCATGGGATTTGCAGGCCGAAGAGCCGATCGAGCATCAGGCTGATTGCGCCGTATTCCGAATTGAACATGCCGCGCCAGCTCAATGCCGTGATATATTGGGGCACAGCCCAGGGCAAGATCAGCAAAACCCGAAAAAGCGATCGACCTTTCAGGTTTTTATTCAAAACCACCGCCAGCATCACGCCGATGGTGACATGGAAGAAGACATTGATAACGGTCCAAAAGACCGTTTTAATCAAAAAATACCAGAACGTTTTCTCTTGAAAAACCGCCGCATAGTTATCCAACCCCACAAGCTGCCAGTCTTTGAAATGCGTCAGGTTCATATTGGAAAATGAGAGCACAAGATTATAAACGAACGGATACAGCACTACTGCTCCCATCACAATGAACGCTGGCAATGTGTAAACATAAGCAATGCGCTGATTATGAACACTGGTACTATGGCTTGCCATGATATTATCGATTCTCCCGAATCAATTTTTCAGCCAGCAATTGCATGTCCGCTGCAGCCTGTTCCGGCGTCAGTCGGCCGGTGAAAATAGATTGATAAGCGGGACGCATCGCATCCCAAACCCAGCGCAGCTCCGCAACCACTGGCATCAATGTTCCCACCGCCATCTGGTCAATTGAACTTTTGATAATTTCATTGTGGGTGATCAACGAGTCTGCGAAGGCCTCTTTTCGTGATGGAATAGTGCCCATCGCTCGAGTAAATTCCAGTTCAACCGCTGGAGATGTGAGGAATTTGACCAATTCGAGCGTCACCTGCAATTTTTCGTTTTTAAGATTGATATTGACGGAATAGCCCAGCGGCGAAACCATGGGGGAAGGCCAACGGCCGGTAGCATCGATCATCGGGATACGACTGATGCCAATCGGAATACCATTTTCCAAATAAGTACCCCAGGACCAAGGCCCGTTGATGATCATGGCCGAATAGCCATCGATGAACAGCGCATTGGCAACTTCATAGTCGCACTCCAGCGGAATAATGCGATCCTGATGAGCTAATTCGTAAATGAGTTGCGCGGCCTGGACGGTCGCCGCCGTGTTTAATTGAGGTTGGTTGTGATCATCCAGCACCCGACCGCCGAAGCCATGAATAAACGGGACCGCAAAGAACGGTTCGGTATAATTCCAGGCCAAAGCATATCGATCGGGCTTGCCATCGCCATTGAGATCACGGGTCAGCTTCTTGCCTATCTCGCGAAGTTCCCGCATCGTCCGTGGTGGCTGGGCAATGAGAGCTTTATTATAAACCAGACACAGATGATTTCCCACCTGATCAGCAATCTGGTAGAGATGACCCCGAAACCAGGTGTTGGCTGCAATAGGCTCGGTGATAAAACTATCGAGAAAGTCCGCATCGAGCAATTCTTCCAATGGCATGATGACACCTAATTCCACCAGCGGGCCGATATTATCACTGGCCCCCCAAAGCAGCGCTGGCCCACTGCCTCCCATAGCCGAAATAATATAGTTGGTGCGCGCCGTCTCTGGTTCATAAAAAAGCTGACTGAAGCGCCACCCGGGATGCCTTTGGGCAAACTGCTCCAATTTTTGCTGCAAAATTTTGGTACCCAGCGGTCGCATGGAATGCCAGATCATGATGGTCCGCTCCCGCTCCTGCTGGCAGGAAAGCAGCAGTCCAATACATAACGCGAAGGCACCGGCCAATAATTTTGAAAGCAATGTTTTCATTCTGAGGAGGCTGCGATCATCTGGCAAATAAAAAGGGGCTCAAGCCCCTTATCGGTTTTCGGTTTTCAATGACGATTAGAATATATCAAATATTTTTATAAAAGCAACTGTTTTTTTATCAATACCTCTAACTTTTGACTTCTATCCCTTCATCGATACGGACTTCTTTAGATAAATGTCGAAACCAGGTAAAATAAAGCGCCGTGGACAACACCACCAGCGTTACGAGCAGGTAGAAGAACTGATCCCAGCGTCGCATGATCAGCATCATCCAAACAAAGAATAGTACCAGTTGCCAGGGAACAGCTAAAAAGGTCGAAAAGATGTCTCGGCGATTTTCTTGACGAATTTGTTGCACTATATGCTGCGGCAATTGGGCCCGCATCCGGCTCCACCATCCAAAGGGGCGAGTTTTTTGATAAAATTCAAATAGTACTCGTTCATCGGTTGGCGACGTCAACAGCGTGCCGATAATCATAGCAATCAAAGAAATCACGCTGGCGAAACTGAATGATACATATTCGGGGACCAAGGGGAAAAAGACTCGCTGAATAATGGCCGCGACCATGCCTGCGCCCATGCCAATTGCAAATCCATACCCATTCAGGCGCCACCAGTACCACCGCACCAGAATCGGCACAATCATGCCAGCGCCAATGCTCATGGTAATCCAACCCCAAATATCATTGATATTACGGATGGCCACGCTAAACGCCAGTCCCAGGATCACGATTAACACCGAAGATAAACGGCTTTGTAACAACAGCATTTTTTCGGAAGCCCTGGGATTAATGAACGCCTGATAAATATCTTTAACCCAATAGGCTGCGCCGGCATTCACCGTAGGTGCAAAAGTGGACATCGCGGCAGCCATCAAACCCGTTACCAACAGGCCCTTCATGCCCACATGAACTGACTCGTTGATGACCACAGGAATGACCGTTTCGGGGTCAGCGATCGTGTTGTGCGTCTGCCCATAAGCGATGGCTAACCACGCAATCGCAGCGATAAACATCCAGCGAAACGATAACAAAAAGGTCCAGAACAGCGACAACCAACCCGCTTCGCGATCGCTTTTAGCAGCAAAATAGCGTTGAATCATGTACCCGCCGGTGCCGCCACTCCCTTCGATCGTAGTTTTGAGTAAGTAAAATAAAATGGCGACGCCGAAGAAATTATAAATGGAATACTGAGAGTTGGCAGGAAAATCAAGTTTCCAGGAGGGGATCATGCTGGTCCAGGCCTCTTTGGTTTTTTCCACCGCAACGAAGCCACCGTTAACCAGCGGAACTGAAACCGAAAAGACTTCGGGGATCGACTTGCCCAGGGCTAAAATAGCGATGTAAACAATGGCAATAAAGATCAGAAACGCCTGAACCACATCGGTCCAGACCACACCATACAATCCGCTGGCAGCCGAATAGATGACACATAGTACAATCATGAGGATGCTGGCCCAAAATTCAGATGAGAGGCCAAAGAAGGCAGGAATCCCGAGAAAACCCCCAATAAATTTGCCGGAACCAACAGCGAAATAGGTGATCATGGCAATGGTCATGATAATCGAAGCGATCGCTGCCACCAGTCGAGCCACATCTCCCTGGCGATCGGTCCCAAATCGGAATCGCATCCATTCGGCCATGGTCATCACCCGCGCCCGGCGATTCCATTTGCCCATAAAAATCATCAGAAAGGCCATAATCAGCGTCACGCCGCCACGGATTTCAATAAACATGCCCGCAGCACCAATGGCGAAAATCCACGCCGTATTGATCATGGTTCCACTGACATCCAGATTGGAGGCCATGCCTGACGCGCCCAGCGCCCACCAGGGAATTTTACGGTCGCCAAGAAAGAACGAGTCAATTCCCGCAGACGCCCGCTTCTCCAGAATGAATCCAATGATCACCATGGAAATAAGATAAACAACGACGATGGCATAATCCCAAATCTGCACACACCCTCCTACGTTCGAGTAAAAATATTAGCGCTGCCATTCTGCGAGGTGACGTATTGCGCATAAGGGCAACTGGAGTTAGATCAGACACGCATCTGCTGGCGCAGACCTTTGGCTTCTTTTAGCGAGGCTTTGGCAATATCGACGCGTATGACTCGATCATCGATAGACCCCTGGTCCCAATCTTCGATGGCTTTCATTGCGGCGATCTCATCGGGGAGTTCCAAAAACGCATAGCCACGTGAGATATTCGAGTATCGATCACGAATGATTTTGATGTTTTTAACCGTGCCGTACTCACTAAACATCTCGAGCAGATCGTGCTCGTCGGCGTCCTTGGGCAAATTTCCAACGTAGATTCTCATTTCTCCCTCCGTAAAAATTTAGATATCCGTAACAGATCGAATATGTCAAATAGCTCCTGGTGTGAGAACCTCCTTTGGATTCATTTTGCTGGTTCTTGAAAAATAAACACCAATTATAAAAATTTTTTTCCAAATTGTCAACATAAAAATTAAGTTACTTTAAAAATATTTTCATTCTCTGATCGAGTTTAGAGCAGCTATCTGTTTCGAACGCCCATGATTGTACCATTTTCAACTGAGATGACGTTAACCACGCAACCTAGAGCTAGAAAAATTTCATTGTCAGCCACCTCGCTGTTTTGATCCGGAATCAATTGCCTCGCTGCCCAAGATCGTGGACGGCACATACATGCTGTTTGCGACAACCAAAAGCACTAACAATCTACCAAATTCTTGTCTAATTCCCATGGCAAGTCAGATTAAATTTAAGCATTGAACAGATCCGTTCGCTCAACTTCTATTGATTAAAAAAAAGCTTGCTATTTTGTTTTTTCTGTATTATTTTAAAACTGCAATGGCAGGCAAAGATTTAAAAGTAGCCGTAATCGAAATTCAAGGACACTGCCCTGTTTATCAGGTCGGCGATTCATTTTATTTAGCCAGGGGCTATATCCTCGATCCCTCCAGGTCCGGTCGGATCTGTTTGCACTCTCTGGCTTCCATTTTGCCCTGTCATGTCGCATTGTCTCATGGTGTGGCGCCGGCTGCAATTGGGCTAAACCGTGAGGATAGTCCGAAAGCATATCTCCAATGCCTGGACCCATGCCGTTATACCAACGGCGGTACCGTCACTTTTGAAGTGGAAATCATGCCATGAATACCTCCTCGGTCATGCTGCCCATCGGCAAATTGGCACCATTTTATTTGAGCCGATTGTTGGAACAATACACCAGCCAGGATGAAACGATCATTGTCGGGCCACAAGTTGGTGTTGATGCTACGGTGATTGATCAAGGGGATCACTATTTAATCGCCAAAACCGATCCGATCACATTTGTGAGCGATAACATCGGCTATTACGCCGTACATATCAATGCCAATGATATTGCTTGCATGGGCGGAACGCCACATTGGTTTCTCGCCACCCTCCTATTGCCAGTGAATTTGACCACGCCAGACCTGGTTACGCTAATCTTTTCTCAATTGCGTGGGGCGTGCGATGAATTGCACATTATGTTTTGCGGCGGTCACACCGAAATCACCCATGGCATCAATCGTCCCATCATCGTCGGGCAGATGCTGGGAACGGTTGCCAAAAACAGTCTCATTCAGCCGCAGCACATAAAAGTTGGCGATGATATTTTGCTCACCAAAGGCATCGCCATCGAAGCGACATCGATTATTGCACGCGAGAAAGCTCGAGCGCTGCGGCAAATCTATTCCGAAGAGCTCGTTGCAAAATGCCAGAATTATCTGTTCGATCCAGGCATCAGCGTGGTGCGGGAAGCGTTGCTGGCTGTCCAAACCGGCGGCGTTCATGCCATGCATGATCCCACCGAAGGCGGATTGGTGACGGGACTGCGCGAATTGGCTCAAGCGGCTCAGGTTGGGCTGAAAATCATCGAGGATGATATCCCCATTTTGCCCGAGTCGAAGCTGTTGTGTGATCAATTTGGTATTGATCCGTTGGGCGCAATCGCTTCGGGCGCACTGCTGATTGTGGTGGAACCTTCGGCCACCCATCGTATCCTTGAGGCTTTTCACCAGCAACAGCTTACTATTAAAACAATCGGGAAAATCATGCCGGTTGATGATGGACTTGTTATGGTTTCCAATGGCCAGAAATCCTTTCTGCCTGAGTTTCAACAGGATGAGATTACCAAATTATTTCACTGAATAAATAACGATTGAAGGAGGAAGTTTATGCAAATAGAATGGATAGAAAGTCAGTTCTTCGATCCCGGAAAAAACGCCAACGCCATGATCATTATTCATCATACCGGTAGCACCAATGGCCAAATCAACAGTTTTGAAGGGACGATCAATTGGTTCAAGCCCGCCGTGTGGCGTTCCACCAATCAAGCCTCCGCACAATACATCATTGCGCGCGAAGAACGTCCCATTGTCCAGATGGTACGTGATGAAGATACCGCCTGGCACGCCGGCAGAAGCAGTTGGGAAATCAATGGCGTGCTGCGAGAGAGTCTGAACAGTTGGAGCATCGGCATTGAACTACAAGGAGATGGGGCATTGGTACCTTATACCGCGTTTCAATACGAGGCGCTGATCTGGTTGCTGAAGAAAAAAATGAAGCAATTTAGAATTCCGGTGGAACTTATCCGCGGCCACCAGGAGGTTTCTCCCTGGAAACCAGATCCAGGACCGTTATTCGATTGGAATCGGGTGCGACGGGCGTTGGGTGCAGTCTCTGTGCCCGGAGCGGATTTTCCAGATGACGATACATCAGGCGGCGAATTGGTCGATGAGGATGGAGATGGCATTATTTATATCGACGAAACCGACGATGTGTACATCCCATCAGGCCGGGATCGAAATCTGGTCGAGCGATTTTTCGACTGGTTATCATCGCTGTTTAGAAAATGAGGGGCTGTGTCGCCATAACTTAACTACGGCACCATGCAATCCAGCGCGGTAGCACCAGGTTTAATGGCCGCAGTAAATTGTTAACAGCCAGAAATCAGCAGTTACAAAGCAACCGTAGCTTGCTTTGACAAATTTCGTGACAAGGTGCCGCCGCGGCCAGAGGATTTTTGCTGAATAGCTATGAAAATACTGGGAGCTGAAAATAGTGCCCTTGCGAATATTGAATTTCTTCGCAAGGGCAACATCATTTTGGAAGGTTCAGTGATGGCCATTATCTAAAATGAAACGCTCAATTTGCTGATAGAGCTGACTTTCATCCGGGTATTCAAACAACAACAGATGGGGCGACGTATTGCCAATAATCATGCGGCTGACGAAAATGCCCGGCTGATACAAACATAGGGTCGGAATGTGATGCTCCAGGGCATAGCAGATTTCATAACCTACGCCCAGCGACGGATTCGACACCTCTGCAATCACCACATCGGATTCGTCCAGCCAATGGATATCCCGCTCGAAAATCTCCCGAGGACTCCATTTTTGTTCAAAATCAAAAATATTATCAACGATGATGTGTTCCGTCAGAACCTCAAGATTCCTCTGCTTTAAATAAGCAACAATCTTCTTATAAATATCCAGAAAGGCTCTACCACCGCTAATCGAAGCAGAAAAATAAATCTTCATCCAACCTCCGAAGAATCCCTTGCTACTTCACGCCATGCATTTAAGCTGCTGCATCATTCGAAATTTTCTATGCACCGATCCGCATAGAAGTGTGATAACAATTGCCCGGTTGAGCAGACAAGCCTAATAACTCATAGCATCCAGTTTTACCTTGCCCCGAAAAATCCAATAGATGCTCACAGTATAGGCAAGTACCAGCGGTACCCCAATAACGGCAATGATCAACATGATCTGCAATGTCTTGGCCGAGGAGGCAGCACTATAAATGGTTAAACTATGCTCTGGCAGCGGATTGGAATAGACTATATTCGGAAACATGCCAATCCCGAAGATGGTCATCAGGGCAATCATTGCTGCGCATGATGATAAAAACGCCCAAAAATCCCGTCCATGGATAATTTCCCTGGGAATATTGGCAATCGCCAGCATATTCAAAAACGGTACGATGAATAAAAATGGATGCAGACGGAAGTACTGCACCATGTGGGGAATGAACATCAACGTCACCATGGTGGTGGTTATATAGCAAAGGATGAAAAAAATGATGGCATTATTGACCCAGCCGCGAACTTTATTGTGAAGCTCCCCTTCCGTTTTGAGGACCATATAAATTGCTCCGTGCATCAAAAACAGGGCGACGGTAGTAATGCCCACCAGAATAGCATAGGGATGAAATAGCCCCCAAAATGAACCGATAAATTCGCCCTCGGCATTCAGTGGAATTCCCCAAATAATATTGCCCAAAGCTACTCCCACCACAAAACTGGAAAGGATGCTACTGATACTAAAACTGACATCCCACATCTGTCGCCACCAGCGCATGGGCTGCTTGCTGCGAAATTCAATAGCCACAGCGCGAAAGATTAATCCAAACAAAAAAATCATAAAGGCCATATAGAAACCAGAAAAAACCGTCGCATACGCCCTGGGAAAGGCAGCGAAGAGCGCTCCTCCGCCGGTAACCAACCAGACTTCATTGCCATCCCAAACCGGGCCAATGGCATTCAAAAATAACCGACGCTCCTGATCCGATTTGACGAACAGATGCAACGCTCCCACTCCCAGATCAAAGCCATCCAGCACCGCATAGCCAGTAAATAGTATCCCCACCAGGGCAAACCAGATGGTATTGAGATCGAATGAAATGTTCATGCCAGATGTCCCTCCTTAACCGTTTCGGCCTCAGGTCCGTGTTGAATTTTTTCATTGAGTAAATAGATAAACAGCACCACCAGAAACAGATAGATAATTCCAAACAGAATCAGCGAGGTGATCACCTGATTGGGGGTGACTGCTCTGGAAACAGCATCGGCTGTTCGCAATAAATTATAGACGATAAATGGCTGGCGACCGACCTCAGCCGAGAACCACCCCATCTGGTTGGCCAGTTGCGGCCCCAAAACCGATAATACATACACCCAGAGCAACCAACGGTAATGGAATAGCTTCTTGCGTCGCCATAGAAACAGACCAAGCCAGGCCAGCAAGATCAGTCCCACACCAACAATCACCATGGCATGGTAGGTCTGAAAAACCACATTGACCGGTGGACGATTTTCTGGCGGAAAAGCGCGCAGGCCAACAATCGGTGTCCGCGGATTGCCGGTCAGCAATATGCTTAGCAGGCCGGGGATGCTAACGCCATAAACCTTTTCTTCCTTATCATTCACCCAACCGATGAGATGGTAGGGAGCCGCTTCCAATTCCGGGTAATGGGCTTCAAAGGCCGCCATTTTCACAGGCTGATGGTTCTTCACCACGATGGCACTGTAATGGCCCGAAACCAATTGCAGCAAGGAAGCCGCTGCGGCAACGACTAAGCCAATTTTAAACGATCGTTGCGCAAATTCGATGTGTTGCTTTTTCAACAGATAATAGGCGCTCACACTGAGCACCAAAAACGCACCGGCCTGCCAGGCGCCACACAGCACATGCGCCAGCCGATCCATTGACGATGGATTGAAAACCACATCCCAGAAACTGACAATCTCAGCTCGTGCCTGCAATCCCTGGCCCATGATTTGATGGCCGGCTGGCGTCTGTTGCCAGGAATTGGCGACAACGATCCAGATGGCGCTGAAATGGGCGCCCAACGAGACCATAATGGTCGAGAAAAAATGGGTTCTGGGTTTCACTTTGTCCCAACCGAAGAGTAGGATTGCCAGAAAACCAGATTCCAAAAAGAAAGCAAAAATCCCTTCAGCAGCTAAGGCACTGCCGAAAACATCCCCCACAAATCGAGAATAGGTCGCCCAATTGGTCCCAAATTGAAACTCCATCACAATTCCAGAGGCTACGCCAAGCGCAAAGATCAATCCAAAAATTCGCACCCAAAACCGCGTCATTTGGTGATAGAGTTCATTTTTGGTTTTGAGATATAGGCCTTCCATGATAATCAGGATGATGCTCAGCCCAATGCTGAGTGGCGGAAAGAGATAATGAAAAGCAATTGTCAGTCCAAATTGAAGGCGGGAAAGAAAAACGACATCCATAATTCACTCCATGCGTCATTGGTTTAATATGAGATGTTCTGGTATGAGCTACGATCGTTGATATTGGCCTCAATTACGTCGAGTTGGTGCTGTGGAAACCATCGCTACAATATTTTTATTGACATTTAGGATAAAATCGTCTATATTTGCGGTCGAAAAGTTGACAAATATTAAGAAAATTAAATTAAAAATGCAAGGAATAATTTTCACGATCACATGAATTCCGTTGCAGAATGGCCATCTGGTGAGGCTTATCAAGCCAGGCAGCGCCTCAAACTCCTGGCGCCATAGCCCTTTGACGATAAGGCGAGTTCCGCGTGATCTCCTTGAATTCATTTATAAGGGACTGCAGTTCTGCGGGAAAAAAGGTTGCTATGAAACTGGACACACAATAATGGCTGCTGAGGCGGTTATAAAATGAAGGCGATCGCTATTCATGTCTCTCCCATAACCCATGATTCCAGCGACCCTTTTCAGAAACGACGAAATCGCCTCAACCTTCTGATTCGATTGACATCCCTTGAGTAGATTTTGCTTCGCCCGTTCTTTTCAACGCTTAATCATGCGTTACTAATTTACCCATTCTTTCAATGTCAAATGAAGGAGGATTCTATGAATTCAGACGCAGCAGTAACGACAAGCGGCAGTTCGCCGATTCCCAATATGGTGCGAGACATGAATTTTATCGGAATTCTTACCATCATCAGTGGTGCGCTCGCCTGTCTCACGATCATCGGAGCGGTAATTGGGGTACCCTATATTATTTCAGGTTTGAGATTGCGGGAAGCAGCAACGGCATTTTTAGCCTATCAGAGCTCGAGCGATTCCAATACGCTGCGAGACGGATTCGAGCGGCAGGGGCGCTACTTTTTCATTCAAAAAGTTTTAGCCATTGTGGGCATTGCATTTGTTGTGGTCTATCTAATCATCATTTTTGGCATCTTCGTTTGCGCCGGGGCGGCTCGCTATCGCTGAGACAAGAGATAGAATTTAATTTGCCAGAGACTATTCCAGGTTAATAAATTCAGTTCATCACGTCATGTGAATGACACCCGTGCTTTAAACAAAGATGCTTCGGCCATACCATCGGCCAAAGCATCTTTTTTTTAAGCTCGATTTAGATATGTTTTTTCGATCACGTCGTGAGCCTTCTCCGACAGCAGCTTGGCTTGCGGAAAAACATTTTCCTTGTCAATGGGTTTTTCCAGCAGCGGTGGATTTACGATTACCTCTGTCTCGAATCCCTTTAGATTCAACACTCCCCAAAAATGATCTACAAACGTCATGTCGCTATGCCAGGTAACCAGATCACAATTCTGCGGACCAAATGGTTCTCCATTCACTGAAACATAGCGGAGCGTCAGTGGCAAAATAGGCGTTTCTGCCAGAATGGGTGAAGAAAAAATCGTTTTTTTGAACGGCAGCACGCCGCTACCATTCGATGACGTGCCTTCAGGAAATACCAGAATCGTTAACCCTTGCTTTAAATATTTAGCAATCTGGCCGATATAGGGTCGATGAGCCGTCGGCCCCTTCTTGCTGCGATCCACAAATAATGAGCCACCCAGCCAGGCCAGTTGCCCCAACAGCGGCCAATACGCAACTTCTTTTTTAGCCACAAATAAGCCCGGCTTTTTTGACCCCACAATAATTATATCGAGATAGCTAAGATGATTGCCGATGATAAAATAATTCTGCTTCTTTTCGATTAAATGGCCATTGACCAACCTGACCGTGATCCCCAACACCGCCGCATTTAACTGCGCCCAGACTTTAGTAAGGGCCGTGGCGATCTGCCGATGAACTTTACGACCGCAGAATAAAGGGATTGGTGCACATATCAAAGCTATGACTAAAAATGAAAGATTAACCACCAGAAATCCCAACAACCGCAACAACCGCCGCATAACATTTTCCCTCTGTCATTTGAATGGTTCAGATCCGTAGTCGATTAAGAAACTCGTCCAAAGTATACATTCCTCCAATCAGCCGGCAAACGTTTTCCCCCTTCCAGCCGGCCACTGTACTGTCAACATCCCTGGCATTCATTGCAAGGGTGTTATTGAACTATTCGTTCCTTTGGATTGTTTCATGCAATTATACCCGCAAGTCGTCTCGATAGCGGAGAGATTATGCTACGATTGTTCCTGCCCCGTTTGATAATGCCGCTGATAGCGACTATTGATCTGTGCCGTTGGTAACAGAATACAAAAATCCGTGGTTCCAAATTCTGCATCCAGCGCAGGAGCGCCACAAATCGATGCGCCGATACGAAAATAGCCCTTGAGCAGTGGCGGCATTTTTTTCATAACTTCCCGTCGGTCGTACACCGGTAAGTCATCTCGCAGACCGGCAACCACGCATTTTGCAACTGGATAAACCCGAAATTCTTCTCCGGCCAGGTGATTGGCTTTGAGGTAGGAATAGATTTCACTAATCTCCTGCACATCGTGAGTATGAAGGCTACCGCAGCCAAACAGATATTTGGCCTGAATGATGTCCAGGAATTTGGCAATTCCAGCCCATAGCAAATTGATCACGCCACTGGCGCGATAATCCTTATGCACACAGGATCGCCCCATCTCGAGGATTTCCTCAGGCAGTTTTTTGAGGTTGGTCAAATCAAATTCGCCTTCAGAATAAAAGCCCCCATTACCAATCACGCGCGACTTGGTGAGCATTCGATAGGTGCCCACCACTTTATCTTGATTCCGCTTGTCAACTACGATCAAATGATCGGCATGCTCATCATATTGATCCTGGTCCAGGCCTGTTTCCCAGGATGTATTCAATCCTTCATTCATCTCTAGATTAAAAACTTCAAATCGCAACCGAAGGGCTGCCTCCAGTTCCTCGGCTGACTCAGCGAGTTTGACCAAAAAATTATCAAATTCCAGACGCAACGAAGATCGAGCCTGAATTGATTGATTTTGATTGGACATCTTGCATTTTTCCTTTCAAGTTAATAAATTACTCTCGGCCTTTTCACCCAATCCAACTATATCAGGTGCTGAAAAATGTTCTAGATAAGTTAGCTTCTTTAAAAAATTAATTAAAATTTCTTCTAAGATGCTATCGTTTTCTATTAACCATCTGGCTGGTGAAATATCGTTCATAAAAACTCTGCGCGAATACCTTTTGGCAGATAATTTTGGATTAAAATTTGTCAAACATAATGTGCATAATTCAAATTACAATGTCAAGAGCTGAGTGTAATAATAATGTAAATATTTTATTAATTAAGGCATTGCCTATTGATCTTAAGCCGCAATATGGCGGCAGAAGAACGTTCGACCGTCGGTAGCTCAAGGTGCGAGCACTCAGCCGAAAAGATTTTTCTCATGGCTGCCAATAGATAGAAAATGTTATTTTTTTCACTTGCTTCTGATCGGAATAATTTGTATTTTTGCCAACTTTTTGATTCGATCGATCGGCCAGCTAATCCTGGCGGCTGCAAGCAGATGCCATAGCGGTTGGCAACAAAGCCAGATGGCTATTATTATGCTTGTCTCTCCGACCCTGGCCGAAGAGAAATATTCAATTTTAATCTTAAAGCTAAATGTGGCTTTTTATTTGCTGAGGCTTTTTCATCAAAGGTTTAATGCGGAAATTCAACTGAAACAGGAACGTAATGGAAAAATTGATTACCGATAGCCCACAGAAGACAATCGTTGCTCGCAAGCAGATGGTGAATGACTCACCGGTAACATTATCATCCAGCGACAATCAACCTACATATTCGGTCGACATCTGTCGGCAATTGCAGCAGCTTGTTGAGCAAGCGCAACTGCTACGATATTATCCCCCGACCCGCTTCGAGGCAGGAGATACTCTGGAATTGCATCTGGTGGGCGTCTGTCCTGATGTCAAACTGGAGGCAGCATTTCAAATTGAAAAATTTGTCGGCGGTGGTTTTGCAGGACAGGTGTACCGAGTTCGACTGCTACAACTTGATGATGCAACGGCAGCGAACCAATTGGGGCTGAGAATAGGCAATGTATATGCCATGAAAATCCTGGTGCCGCCATCTGGTTTTTCAATCTGGTTCCGCAATTTTATTTATTGGCTGGCTTACCAGGGACCTTTTTCGGCTCAGGTGCACTTTGCTGCAGCCCGAGTGGGTGTGCTCTGGCAGAAGCTAATCCGTCGCGGGGCAAAGATTTGTTTCGGCACTGAGAAATCGATTGTGGATACCTATGCGACATTCTATTGCGAACAATTCCGCAGTTATGGGGAAATCAACGAGTGGGTTGCTGGCCGCACGTGGAAATTTGAAATCGACGATCAGATTTTTAAACGCAGACATTCCAAAAAACTGTCTGCAATTCCCGAGGATGGCTCGATCAATTCAGCCGAATATCTCGCCAAACGAAAATTCATGGCCAATTTAGTGCAATTATTGCATGATATAGGGGCACCAGAATTGGCTCGCCAGTATGAGTGGGGCACCATGAAAAGTCAGCCCAATGTGCTAAAACGTCTGGATTCTGGCGATGAACAAGTCAACGACCTCACTGCCATCGACTTTCGCGCGGGTCTGGCACTGCTACCATTCCTGCCCATGAGTCCA
>JAPDQM010000072.1:0-18863 GCA_034505795.1 Candidatus Zhuqueibacterota bacterium | reverse complement strand
CGGCAGCAGCCGTGCCGATGTTACCGGCAATAATTTCGATCTCAGAAAAAACCTGCTTCATTCGCTTGACTGCGGTGATAACTCCCAGTGAATGGCCATGGGCCGTATCAATTACGATGACATCAACTCCAGCTTCGATGAGGGCTCGCGCTCTTGCTTCGCCTTCGGGGCCGATACCGACTGCGGCGCCTACGCGAAGGCGACCATGAATATCCTTGGCCGCCAGTGGATATTTTCGCTTTTTCTGGATATCCTTGACCGTAATTAGGCCTTTTAGCCGTCGCTGATCATCGACCACAGGCAATTTTTCAATGCGATGCTTTTGTAAAATCTGCTCAGCTTGTTCCAACGTGGTGCCCACCGGCGCTGTGATCAGATTGTCTTTGGTCATGACATCCTTAATTTTAAGGCGCAGATTGGTTTCAAAGCGCAGATCACGATTGGTGAGAATCCCGACCAGTTTGTCGTCCTCGACGATGGGGATGCCGGAAATATGAAACTTATTCATGACCTCAATGGCATCGCCAATTAAATGTTCCGGGGACATGCTAATAGGCTTGAGGATCATACCACTCTCAGAACGCTTTACTTTATCCACCTCAGCCGCCTGCGCTTCGATAGACATATTTTTGTGGATGATGCCTATGCCCCCCTCACGAGCAAGGGCAATTGCCAAATCAGCTTCGGTAACGGTATCCATCGCGGCACTCACCAGCGGAATATTCAAAGCAATTTGGCGAGTCAAGCGAGTTCGCGTATCAGCGCTTTTGGGGAGGACATTCGATTTTGCAGGGAGCAACAAAATGTCATCAAATGTGATGCCCTCGCCAACGATTTTATGGTCGTCCATAGTTTATCTCTCCAGAGCTTAATGATTACCAGGGGGTCAATTGATGTCAATTCTGGAGGCCAAAATACTAAATATTTTTTAAAGAATCAACCTTTTTTCAGAATTGATGCCTGGATGATTGGCTTGAGCGAGCATGAATCATTCATTCGCACTCTGAGGTGAACGGCTACAGAAGCAATTTTCTGAGTGATATTATTTGCGGGCGCAATCATTTCCCAATCCAATTGGATATTCTTCTTGCAAAACGCTTACCCAAATGGCAAACATTCAGCCATAGATGATTCTTAAAAACGCGCTTGACTTTGCTCTGGGATTTGTGTATCTTTCAATCGAACTGTATTGTTTGGTTAGCAACAGATATGAGTTTGCGCCGATACGGTTATCATCAAATTAATTGATTGGATCGAGGATGAGGAAAGAAAAGATGAAAATCCGCTGCAAGAATTGGTTTCCTCTATTCGTCATAATAGTTCTCACTTCTTGTGCAATCAGCCAGAGAAATCGATCGCTTGTTACTTCCTCCGACGATGGCAGATATTTTGTGTTATCGAGAACAAGTTTGCCATCCGCTATACCGCAACATCTTCAGCACGAAGAATTTTTCGGCAAATATGTCCATGGGATCAATCGTGCAGTCCTGAAAGGGATCGATATTGTGCAGGCCCATGCCATGGACGGAGGCGGTTATTTCACTGGCAAGGATTCCATCCCCACGGAATCGCCCGTCTACTATAATCTTTGCCTTTTTGGCCAGCCGCTGATCGATGTTCCGCGGCATTCATCTTATTGCAGCGGCGCCACCTACGCAGCATTTATTGAAGCGATCAACCTTCTGTTGGCAGATCAAGCCCGCAGGTTGTCTCCGGAGCGATTGGAGGCCTTGCGCATGCAAGAGCCAGACGGCGGCAGGAGGGAAGACCTGGTGAAATTTTGGGGCTATTGGAATGCCGATGGTTTCGGCAACCATTTTGCCTTAGTCCAATATAGTCGAATGGGAGAAATGATCAAACCCGCTCAGTTGCGCCCTGGTGATTTTGTGAATATCTCCTGGAAGAGTGGTCTGGGGCATTCGGTCATTTTTCTGGCCTGGGTGCTGGACGATGGCGAACGCAAAATGCTTTATTGGTCGAGCCAGCGGGCAACCAATGGCTATGGCGATCAGTTGGTTTCGCTGGATCGAATTAAAGAAATCAAAGCTGTCCGCCTCAGCCGAATTCAAAACCTGTTTACTTTTGACATCAATCAACCGGTCACGCTCGAGGTGCCAGGTGATGTAATTGATTGGTCGCTTGAGAAACCTCAGTGATGTTTACAGTTGTTCATTTTTCTGGAGTATCTTGACCATGAGATATTGGTTCGTTGTTTTTCTTCTCGGTCTGAACTTTGCATTGCAGGCACAGCCTAAAATCATCATTCATGCGGCGGTGCTACAGAATCAGAACTATGTTGTAGGAGCTGCTAATGCGCCGACGGGCTTGTTCCGGTACGAAGGCGACACGCTGTGGACGCATCTGGGATGGCGCAATGCGCGGACTTTTGGTATTGCCGTAAACCCCGCCAATCCTGATTATATTTTCCTGGCCTGTGGCAATGGTGCGCTGCGATCTCTGGATGGCGGCGCATCGTGGCGGATCACCACCGATTGGCGCATGACCGAAGTACTGGATGTGGTGATGGATCCATTTGATTCGAACCAGGTATTTATTGCCACCGCCTATGGCATCTGGCGCAGTCTGGATCGAGGGAATTCCTGGATAGCGGCGAATCAGGGTTTAAAATCCAATTTTGTGCAAACAATAGAACCCGATCGCAGACGTGCGAAACGCTGGCTGGCGGGCACGGAAGATGGTCTTTTCCAAACCATTGATAGCGGCACTTCATGGCAAAAAATTGGACCCGAACAAATCGCGGTTCGTGACATCCATTGCTGTGCAGAAAAGCCAGGTTACTGGATCGTTGGCATCGAGGATAAAGGCGTGCTGGTTTCCAGCGATGATGGCAATACCTGGCGGGCCGGAATTGGCGACATTGCTAAACAGACAATTTATGCCGTAGCCATTGATCCCAGCTATCCGAACCGAATGGCTGCTGGCGGCTATCAATCCGGAGTCTGGGTCAGTCGGGATGGGGGACGATCCTGGGCAGCATCAAAACAGAAGCTGCCCGCGCTGGATATTCATGCGTTAGCCTTCGATCCCGGAATCTCAGGACGACTTTGGGTCGGCACTCTGGGCGCTGGGATTTATTATTCTGACGATCTGGGGCTAAATTGGACCTATGCCGGCCTTAATGGGACTGATATTTGGGATATTCATATCATCAAGGGAGCACGCTGAGTATGAAAAAGTATTTGATGTTGTGGCTGATCATCAGCCTGTCACTTAATTTTATTGAAATATCCCTGGCGCAATATGTGTTCTCACCTGTGACTCAAAAGCATTTTATTGATCAGCAGCGGCTGGAAAATACGCTCTTGAATCGGCTAACGGTTTTAGCTCCCTATCACGAGCGCTGCGATTCGATCATTGATTTCTATGCCAATCGCACCAGCGGCTGGTATATTGAAATTGCGGCCAAACTTTATCGTGGCCGAGATCTGGATTGGGTGGTGGCAAAATTGGATACGCTCATGCAAAAGCCGGGTGGCGATATGTTCTGGATGTATCCCTTTATTACTGTGACTTTTATTGGTCAGGACCGTTTGCCGCTGGTCACGCGCCAAAAAATGCGTGACCTTTGGCGAACTTACACCCCCTACCGCGGAGATACCGAAAACCATTGGGCCATGTACTATACTGCGTTGTATTTGATTACGCAGATGTACCCCAATGAGCCGGGTGAAAGCTGGTACAATGGGCGCAGTTCGACAGAGAATCATCAAGAAGCCGAAGAATATCTGCTATCCTGGATGGATTTAACCACGACCATTGGCCAGGGCGAATTTGATTCACCGGATTATTTTGGCGTCTTCATTGTGCCGATGGCTCAACTCTATGCGTTTGCCAAAGATCCGAGGATGAAACAGCGAGCTGCGATGATGCTGGATTACCTGATCGCCGATTTTGCCGCGGAAAATTTGCAAGGTTTATGGATCGGCGGGCATAGTCGCACCTATCCCGATCCCGTGCTAAATCAATGGAACACCAGTGCGGCCGGCATCTCCTGGTTGCTTTTTGGCAACACGCCATTTCAACCTCGTGGAGAAGCAGCGATTCTTGCCATGAGCGGCTACAAGGTCCCGGAAATTCTCTATTACATTGCCACCGATCGCTCGACACCTTACATTCACAAAGAGCTGAAGCGTACACGTCATCGAATGCGCTACAGCTCGCTGAGAAATGCCCCAGTTTACAAATATAATTATGTTAGCCAGGATTATGCGGTGGGTTCGTTGCAGGGCGGTCTGCTGCAACCGATTCAGCAACATACCTGGGATGTCACCTGGGCGCTTGACGATGTGCGCCAGGGATACAATACGATTTTTACCGTCCACCCTTACTCCTCGGGCCATGAATTGGCGATGTATTTTCCCGAGGAAGTCAAATTGATGACCAGGGGGGTTGTCAAGTCAAAAAACACCTACGATTCCTGGGATAAGTGGACGTCAGCATCCCCATACGAACAGGTTTTTCAACATCGAGATGCAGTGATCGTCCTGTACGACATTCCCAAAGGCACGCGCTTTGAACATATTAGTGGCTTTTTCCCTAAATCGTTGCACCGGCGAGAAGTGCATCCCTCTGGCTGGATTTTCTGCCATGGGGGCAAGGCTTACATCGCTTATTATCCTTTGGCCAAATATCAGTGGATTGACGAAGAAAAAAATTGGCGACTGCATAGCCGGGAACGAAAAAATGGTGCTGTGGTTCAGGTAGCCGCGGAACATGATTTTGTATCTTTTGAGGCATTCCAACAGGCGATTCTTAAATTGAATCTCGTTACACGCCTCACACCCAAACCAGCCGCCAAATTTCAGACCCTCTCGGGCGATGTGATGGAATTTGGTTATGATGAGCCACCGAGTCTAAACCAGGTGGCGATTGATTATCAAGCCTGGAAATTATTCGATGGCCCATTTTTATATGCTGAGAAAGGCAGCCGAACGCTGGAAATGCGCTACGGGGCGCTGCGACGCTTGCTGGACTTTAATACCTTGACCATTAAAGAGTGGGTAGAATAGCCTGTGGTCAACATGCAGCAGGGAGACAGCATTTGCCGATCCATTTGTCTCGGCGGTTACTTTTTTAATCTTTCAATGTATTCAATGGAGTGGATGGTGGTCAGGGTTGGAAAGCGAGGTACGACCATCCGATAAGGCTGGCTCTTTTGCGTAACGTACAAATCGATGCTCGAGAGATGGATCCGTTCGAATTCATCAAAATCGAGGCGCACTTTTTTATGATATTTTTGTTGCAAGCTATCGACATAGTGATTTAGATGATCGCTGATCATCTGGAGGTAATGTTTTTCAAAATTTCGATCTTGATTGATAGCTTGTAACAAAGCATTTTTTTGTTCAAGTGCCAGGTAGGCATCTCGCCACATCTGTTCGTTCCGCTGGACGATATTGACCCGATCATACCCCTGGCGATAGGCTTCCTGGGTGACATAGCGGTCGCGAATCAGATCGATCACTGCCAGGCGAAACTGCCTGGCAAAAGCAGCGGCTGGAAAATGTCGCTCACGGAACACCAGCGGATGCGACATGAGCTCTTTTCTAAAGTCGCCCACTGTCCACATTGTTCCATCCACAGTCAAGAAAGGCTGGCGCAATAGGTCTTGTTCTGTTAGGTGATCCAATGCTGGAGCAAGATCCGGCTCGACATCCCAGATCTGCTGCTGGATCATGTTTTTTAGATCCTCTGATGGTTTGAAAAAGTGCTCAAAGAAAAGCTGATTTAATTTCCAGAATATCGGCTCGTTAAAATGGACGGTTTTGCCGGCCATAATTTCAGCCACGCGGCGCTGCCAGATGTTGCTGGCCATTTCATTGGCTAAATAATCATGGATGCTTTGAAATCGCTGCTGGATCTGGGCGTTGGTGATAACTTTCGTATCGGTCCAGCCGAGGATTTTTAGAATCACGTATTCATTTTTGTCGATTTCGATAGGTGGCAGCACCTCACCTTTGTGCCTCTCGCGCGCGAATAGCGCTCTCAGAATAGCCGGATTTTCCGCATGATGCCAGATCACTTTTCGTTTCGGAATCGAAGTGTCGGAATAGATTTGCTGATAAAACTGTTCAAAAGCATTTTTCCCCGTAGCCAGTATAGTTCGAAAACGGGATAAGGCCGAGCTGTCTGAAAGGGAATAGTAGGCGACTTCATACTCTCTACCGGCAAAACGAAAATATTTTTTAATTTCAGTCGAATCCACACTCACCTTGCGGGTGGCTTCCTGGTGATACATCCATTGCCGCATCGCTTGCTCTTTTCGGCCTTTTAGAAACAGTTGAAAGGCCTCATTCTTCAGCAGCGGATGATCGGGCCCAGCCTCCAATGCCATTAATTTTTCGGCGATCAATGAATTCAAGACGATTTTTTTGTGAAGATAGCTATCGCCGTTGCAGTAGGGAGGACGGATCGTATATTCCGCTCGGCGAATAAATTCATCTGTGCTAATGGTCAGCCGGTCAGCAATGTTTACGAGTATCGTTTCTTTCGGCTGATCGCGCTGAGGCCTTTCGCAAGTACCTAAAGCCAGGCCAAAGAGGATGAATGATAGGAAAATCCGCTGATTGTTAGTTAAGCCAAACAGCATTCGTAATTCCATTAAGGTGATAGTATGAAGCATTAATTGTGTTTCAGTTCAACCGCTTTTGGAATCTTAACACGGCAAACGAAAAAATTGTTCCCCCAAAAATGATCAGCGCGATTCCTTGCCCATAGAGGTATTTCAGGTCCGATCCTTTGATGAAAATCTCCCTAACGACCAATATCAGATAGCGCAATGGATCCAGATAGCTGAGGTATTGGGCCAAACGGGGCATATTTTCTATTTGAAAGAAAAAGCCGGACATGAGCAGAAAAAAGACGATGAAGAAAAAAGACATGAACATGGCTTGCTGCTGGGTTCGTGCCGATGCCGAAACAAAAAGACCAATCCCTAAGGTAGTAAATAGAAAAATAATCGCAAAAAGCGTAAACAGCAGCAAATTGCCCTGGATAGGAATGCGATACCAGAGCTTTGCAAACAGGATCGCCATCCCCATGCTGATCAATCCAATGGCTGCAAAGGGGACGATTTTTCCAATCAGCAATTCATGCTTCTTGATCGGGGCGACCAGTAGTTGCTCGAGGGTGCCGATTTCTTTTTCTCGAACCAATCCCATGGCGCTGATGAGGGTGGAGACCATGGTTAGAATAAACACGACCAGCCCCGGGATCATATAATTTTTGAATTTTAGTTCCTCATTGTACCAGACGCGGATATTTGGCGTAATTAAATGGATGTCAACTTCGCTGGCCTCGGTCTGAATTTGACGCGCCAGATAGTCCGACAAAAAGTCTTCCAGTATGCCGCTGATGTAGCCTAGCGCAATGGTTGAGGTGTTGGAATCTTGTCCGTCAACCAGGACCTGCAGCTTGCTGGGAATATGCTGGTGCAGGTTTTTAGATAGGTTAGTCGGAATCGAGATTACTACGGACGCGCGGCCACTATCGAGATATTCATGCAGGTTTTGCACCTGGGTATCGAAGTACTTAATGCTAAAATAGCCGGAGTTCTTGATTCGATCTATCAGTTGGCGGCTGAGCTGGGAGCGATCATTATCACAAATGACCGTGGGAATATTTTTTACCTCTGTGGCAACGACATAACCCAATAACAGCAGTTGCATAATGGGAATAACAAACATGATGCCGACCATGGCGCGATCCCGGCGTATTTGACGAACTTCTTTTTTAATGATATGTTTGATTCGGCCCACTATTTACCCTTCCAGATTTATTTTAAATCGTTTGACGCTGATCAATAATAACGCCGTCCCGAATACCAACAAAAAGATGATTTGGTGATAGAAATAATGCCAGCCCAGTCCCTTCAGCATGATGCCGCGAATGATGACCAGGAAATAGCGAGCAGGAACCAGATACGAGATAAACTGCAGCACTTTGGGCATTGAGAGAATGGGAAAGATGAAGCCAGATAGCATTATCGAAGGGAGCGTCGTTGAAAGCTGTGCCAGCATCATGGCGATCTGCTGAGTTTTGACCCGTGCCGAAATGAAAACCCCCAAGCTGAGCGCAGCATAAATGTATACGATAACTCCCAAAAGCAGCAGCAATGGCGTTCCGCGAAAGGGAACCTTAAAAATTAATTTGGCGCAGAGGATAATAACCATGGCATCTGCCAACGCCAGCAAAATATATGGCGCGATCTTACCAAAAATAATTTCCAGCGGTCGAATGGGGGAGACCAGAATTTGTTCCATGGTGCCGGTCTCTCGCTCTCGTGCGATAGTCACTGATGTCAGCAGCGCACAGATCAGCATCATGATGACAGCGACCAATCCCGGTACAATAAAAATCGAACTGGTCAGTTCGGGATTGTACCAGATGCGCGGTTCAATTTGAATCGGCGGGCGCAGCACTGCGGCATTATGTTCCAGCGAATAACTCAGTAAAAATGATTTCATGTAGTTAATCGCTACGGTGGCTGCATTGGAATGAGCGCCGTCCACCAGAAGCTGGACCGAGGTGAGCGGCTCAGTGTCAATTGTTTTGCTGAATCCAACCGGAATCACGAGCGCTGCCAGCATTTTTCGCCGCAACATGGCTTCTTCGATCTCGCCGCGTTTCTTTAAATGAGCGGTGACTTTGAAATAGTTGGAACTGGTCAACTTTGATAACAATTCGCGCGATGCCGATGTCTGATCCTCATCCAGAATGCCCAGATGGATCTCCTTAATGTCGAATGTAATGGCATAGCCATAAAGCAGAATCATCAAAATCGGCAGAATGAAGATGATCATCAGGCTACGCGAGTCGCGGATGATATGTAAAAACTCTTTTTGTATGATCGGTAAAATGCGTGGTTTCATGAGTTATCCTGAATTCTAAAGACCGCTTGTTTTGCGAAATTGGCTAATGTCGAAAGTTCGTTTATTGTTGTGACTAATCTGCTTCAGGCAATTTGCGGTCCAGTTTTGCTTCGCACCAAATTGATAAACACCTCTTCCATGGTTGTCTTGTTCAGCCGCCGCTTCAATTCCTGCGGCGTACCCATCACTAGAATTTTGCCATCGTGCATAATTGAGAGCCGGTTGCAGTATTCGGCTTCATCCATATAATGTGTGGTGACAAAAACCGTGGTGCCCTGGTCGGCTAAGTTGTAGATCAGATTCCAGAATTCGCGACGAGAAATGGGATCGACACCGCCGGTGGGTTCATCCAAAAATAGAATCTTCGGATGATGCATGATTGCGCAGCTCAGCGCCAGCCGCTGCTTCCAGCCCAACGGGATATCGCGCGTCAGCTTGTGCAAATGGGCTTCAAGATGGATCGATGCAATGACGGCATCACGCGCGCTTCTAAATTGGCGACCGTCCAGCCCATAAATCCCACCATAAAATTCGAGATTTTCGGCCACCGTCAGGTCTTCATAGAGCGAGAATTTCTGAGACATATAACCGATGTTCTGCTTGATGTTGTCGGTCTGTGTATAAATATCGAAGTCAGCCACTTTGCCGGTGCCAGAGGTAGGTCGAAGCAAGCCACAAAGCATGCGGATGGTTGTCGTTTTGCCCGCGCCATTGGCGCCCAGGAAGCCAAATATTTCACCATATCGCACCTGGAATGAAATATGATCTACGGCAACAAAGCTACCAAATTGTCGGGTCAAATCTGCCACGTCTACGGAATAGTTGTTATTCATTTCAGTCATCTATTTTAGCAATTCCACAAATACATCTTCGATGTTGGCGGATATTTTTTTTATGCCAAAAACCTGAATGCTGGCCGCTGCCAGCAATTGGTTGACCTGCGATTGAATTTCTGCCAATGGCTGTTTTGCACTCAGGTGCACTCGGTCGCCAAAGCACTGCACCGAAGCAAATTGTTCACTGGTGCGCAAAACCATAGCTGCCCGAACATTGTGGTCACATTGAATTTCCACCAGGGTATTCGGATAGAGTACGGGAATCTTGTCAGGTTCAGTGGTGATCAACATTTTTCCCTCATGAATGAAAGCTACCCGATCGCACCTGGCTGCCTCGTCCATGTAGGGAGTGGTCACCAGAATGGTGACCCCGGTTGCAAGCAATTCGTTTAAAATATCCCAAAATTCCCGTCGCGAAACCGGATCAACGCCTGTAGTCGGCTCATCCAGCAATAAGATTTTAGGGGTATGAATCAGAGTGCAGGAGAGCGCTAACTTCTGTTTCATGCCGCCGGAGAGCGCGGCTGCCCGCCGATTGGCAAAAGGTCCCAGGCGGCTAAATTCCAGCAATCGCTGCAACCGCTTTTCCCGTTCGGCCTTAGCCACCTGAAAGAGATCGGCAAAAAAACGCAGATTTTCAGCCACGGTCAAATCGGGGTACAGCGAAAATCGCTGGGGCATATACCCAATGAACGACCGCACTGCCGCCAATTCGGTTCGCACATTTTTGCCTCCCAGCCAGCATTCGCCGGCATCGGCGATTAACAAGCCGCACAAAATTCGCAGCGTAGTCGTTTTGCCGGCGCCGTCAGGCCCGATTAGGCCCATCATTTCGCCAGCGTGCACCTCAAGATTCAAATCGACCACGGCGGCAGTAGTGCCAAAACTCTTCTTCAGGTGGGATATCTCAATCTCTGTGCCCAAACTGTTCTCCTGAATTATTTCGTTTCGATGACCACATCCGCAGGCATGCCAATTTTCAGAATGCCCTCGGGGTTCTTGACCTCGATCTTGACGGCATAGACCAGATCGGAGCGAGCTTCTTTGGTTTGCACCATCTTGGGCGTAAATTCGGCCCGGGAAGAAATCCAGGAAATTCGGCCGGGAAAGTCGCGATCGGGATAGGAACTGATTTTCAATTTTGCCGATTGGTTGAGTTTGATTTTGCCCAGTTCGGTCTCCTTAACATAAATCTTGATCCATAGGTTCTGCAAATCTGCCAGCCTGACAACGGGGCCACCAGGACGGGCGATTTCGCCGGCCTCCAGATACTTTTCGACCACAATGCCTTGAATCGGAGCGGTGATGGTTGCATCCCGAATTTGACTGGCGAGCAATTCCAGTTGAGCCAATACCTGGGCTTCTTTAGCCTGAAGCGCTTTGAGGCTGGTAGCCGCATTATCTGCCTGGGTCCGAGCAGCTTTGTATGCGGTTTCTATGTCGTCATACTGCTGCTGGGTAGCACTGTTTTCGTTATAAAGCGCTTGAATGCGTTGAAATTTTTTTTCGATATTCGCCAGATTGTCCTGCGCTAACTTCACACCACGCTGGGCGTTCTCAAGATTCAGTCGCAGCTCGCTCAAGCCAGCCAGCATCTGCTTCTGCTGCAAATATAATTTCTCGGTATCGATGTGGGCGATGATCTGACCAACGGCAACCAAATCCCCCTCTTTGACCAAAAAATCAATGATGGTCCCAGCCATTTTGGCGCTCACCATCAGTTCAGTTGCTTCAAATACGCCCGAACCAGATAGCTGGGCATTGTTGTGATTCGAGCAGGACGTCATCAACATTCCAGCATAAACAACAACCGCAAGAGCAGCTATCGACATTCGCTTTTTCATGATTATCCTCGTTTAATTTCAGTTATCGAATTCAAAATGATTTTAATATTCTAAGTTAATCCCGATAGAATCCCAATCAATTCGCTCGAGTGAAATTAAAAAATTAATCGTAGGCCCGATAATTCACCCCCACGGCGCGTCGCCAATTGGCCTGGGCCAGGGCCAGATCGACTTCGGCCTGGGCATTTTGAAGCCTGGCGCGGGTTAATTCCGACTGGGCATCGAAGAATTCGGTATGCGACGACTGCCCCTGACGATAGCTATTCTCGGTGACGCGATAGCTTTCTTGCGCCTGGGTTTCGATCAATTGGAGCATTTGCCTTCGCTGGTAGGCTTCTTCCAATTGCAGGCACGCCTGGGTCACCTCCAGGGTGATAGTGTTTTGCGCCTGACGTAGTGCTTCGCTGAGGACATCGATTTTTAATTGCTGTTGCTGGATTTGAGAGCGAGTCTGGCCCCAGTTCCATAGCTGCCATTCGGCGCCGATTCCGACCACCCAATAATCCATCCATTGCTTTTCGATAAAATTGAGTCCTGGCTTACCATAGCCCAGCGTGCCAAAGGCGCCAACAGAAGGCCAGCGTCCACCCTGGGCGATTTTCCGGGCGGCGATGCTGGCCGACTGTGCTTGCATTAGCGCTTTCAATTCCGCTCGTTCAGTAAACGCCAGCTCAAGCGACGAGCCAACATCGTGGGCTGGCGTTTCTTCCGCTTTCATGTCATCCAATTTGCTGGTTTCGGGCAATCGTTGTCCCATCAGGTTTTCAAGCGCTACGCGTGCCAGACGCACTCCATTCTCAGCCTGCATCACTACCAGTTCGGCTTCTGAAAATTTGACCTGCACTTTGAGCAATTCATCCCGTTTGGCAAGCCCATGTTCCACAAAATTGGTCACATCTTTGAGATGCGCTGCCACCTGCTCGCGAGCGCTGGTCGCAACTTGAAGCAATTTTTGCGCCTTCAATACAGCAGCGTAGGCGGTCTCGACCCTGAAAATGAGTTCATTACGCTGCCGGTCATTGTCCAGATATCGGCTGGCGGCCAGTGCAGAAGCCGCTTTTACTCGATGATGCAGCTTAAAGCCAGTGAAGATGGGTTGGGTTAGTGTCAGTTTGAAATCATAATTATCCCGCAATCCCAGCGACATGCCGCCGCCTGGAAATAATGAAATGGGCGTACCACCGATGGGGAGCTGAACCGGCGAGATGGTTAACTCGGGCACTGTGCTTTGGCGACGATAGCTGGCGGCAAAATCAAGAGAGGGCAGCCGGGCGCTTTTCGCCTGTTGAGCATCTTCTTGCGCGATGTTGGCTTCGGCCTCGTTGATCTTAAAGCCGGGATTGTTGGCCAGCGCGATTTTGACGCAGTCTGAAAGCGTCACCTGTGCCTGAGCTGGGATGAACAAGCAGCATAATAATAATAGCAACAAAATTTTTCGCATAGCGCTCTCCATGTTTCTCACCTGAGGGATTGTTAGCCAGCAAGACACAAAGACATGAAGATGGTTCTATTGTCCATAGATTGGCTTTGGCTTTCCTAATTTTGCATCAGCTAAAGAAATCATTTCAAATAAAAATAAGCTGATTACTGCACGAAATCTAAGGTGACATAGACCAAAATCTAAGCAGCTTCCAAATCAGACTTTTTTTCTTTGTGCCTTAGTGTCTTCATGGCAAGATACAATGAATAATCCAAAAACAAAATCTATCATTGTCATTCAAAATTCCGTACCCTGAATTCAATAAGAACATTGAACCTGGACGTGTTGTCACTTACCTCGGCAGCAAGCCATAAAGCAATAGGTCGATAATAGCCGTTTCCCGTTTAGCGAGCAATTCTTTCTCATTCTTAAATTCCTCTTTCCAGATGACCTGGAGCAGCGGCTTAGCAATGAAGAAAAAAAGGTTCAAAGCAATGATATTCCATATCGTCTGCTTGGGATCGGTTTGGCGCAATTTATGCGCTTTGATGCCAGCGGCCAGTGCATCCAACGCCTGGCGAATGCGGCGATAGCCTGTCTGTTCAAATAATTCCTGCACAACTTTGTCGACGATGGGGTTGTTGCTATTCAGCTCGCGAACGAGAATTCGAGGCAAATGAGGATGCTCTGCCAGAAACTTGAAATGTGCATGGACGGTAGCGGAAATCAATTCTTCGGTTGATTTTTCGGACTCCCAAACCTGAGAGAATAGCTGAGCCAATTCTTCGAAGGTCTCGCGCAGAATGGCCTCGAAGAGAGCATCTTTGGATTGAAAATAATAATGAATCATGGCTTTATTGGCGCCGGCGCGGTTGGCAATTTCCTGCATCCGAGCGCCATCGTAACCGCGTTCCACAAACTCCTCGAGCGCAGCGGCTTTTATCTTTTCCCGAGTGGAATCTTGATCGATCATGGCATCCTCATTGGGCAAGGCTTTTAACTAATCAGTTGGTTTAACTAACCAATTGGTTAAACTCGATGGTTAAATATAACACATTTTCTGAAAAAGTCAAGCATTTTTTGGGGAAGCGTTGAGAATTTTAATTTTTTTCGGTGAGCGGTCATTTCTGTGGGCATTGCTTTGGTACTACATGGAGTTATCACATCGGCACTCAGACACAGCAGCGATCAGAAATCTATTTGATATGCTTGCACAAGCTCTAAATGCGGAGTACAGGAAGGTGCCGCATCTCGCTTGTCCCAATTGGCCCTTCAAAATTTTCAGCAGCGGGTGATCCCGCGCTTGACATTTGTGAAAATATTTTGTATGTTTAAGCCGTTTCATCAGCCTATCAACAATTCTATTTTTATGCGCTAAGGAAGGATATTGATTAAAGCCAACAGAACACTTCGCCACCGCTTTCATTTGAATTTATCTGCCCGATGGGCATCGATTTGTTTTCTTTTGCTCGGGCTGTTGCTCTGGATAAATTGTTCGGATCGGCAACGACTCAATCCAATCGATCCTTTGAATCCGAATACCGCCGGCAAGCCTGGCAGCCTGCGTATTTATTCGGAATTGGATCAAGCTGTGTTGGAGTGGCAGGCAATTCCCATCCGGGATTTTATTGGTTATCGCATCTATCGGAAGGGCCCGGCAGATACCCATTTTCAATTTATCCATTTATCGCCGCCTGAATCGACTCGCTATCGCGACCAAAATCTAGCCTTCGATTCTGTGTACCAGTATCAGATATCGGTACAAGCGCTGGATTTTGAAACGCCGCGCAGCGATATTGTTTCGATCATCCCCGGCCCGACGTATATCTGGGCGACAGATATTTACAATCGTCGCCTGATTCAAATCACCCATGACGGTGCCCACGAAATTATGCAGATTCCAGTGGATGGCTATCCAGCAGAACTTGCGCTGGATGCGCCGTTGCAGCGGCTTTGGTTTATCGACATTCTGCTGAATCGGGTGTATTTTCTTGAAGCCGGAATTCCGAGATTGGCCGCATCATTGGCTGGTGGCAGGCCGTCGGACATTGCGATGGATGTAGATAATGACCGAATATGGATTAGTGATGAAACCAAAGGCATTGTTTACGTATTAAACAGGCAAGGTCAACGCGTGGGCGAAGTTGCGGGATTCACGAAGCCGATCGCGCTTGATATTGATTTTCGTGACGGTGCTGGCTGGGTGGTTGATCTCAAAGCCGCCAGAGTTAGCAAAATCGCTCCCAATCTGTCCATTGCCTTGCAGCTTATGGATTTCCATCGTCCTATGGATATCAGTGTTAATCAAAAAACCGGAGAGTGCTGGGTGGCGGATAGCTCGCGGGTGTTAAAATTTGATGCTCGTGGTAATGTAAAACTCCGTCTCGAATCAGGTTTCAGTTTTGTGACCAAGTTGGCAGTGGATTCCAACACTGGAAATTGCTGGGTGTTGGATCAGGAGTTTTGGTTCCAGCGAGCACGATTACTGTGCTTCAATGAAAAGGGACACCAATTGGTAAATGTTTCGGGCTTAAGCTGGCCTGAAAATATTGCAGTCAATCCTTATGATCATGGATGTGTGGTGGCCGACGCCGGCAACGCTCGCATTATCAAATTCTTTTCCGATGGCCGAGTGTTTGGTCAAATAACCGGCTATGATTATCCGCAGGGCTTATTAGTCGAATATGTGAGGTAGCGGCCAATGAACCAAAAACGCTTGACTGGAAAAGATCTGCTGCTGTTTTTGCTTGCGCTGTTGGGATTAGCCATCTATATCGTCTTATATCCACAGCTCTTTCCTCAGTCGGCATTGCGAATCACGCTGGATCAAAGCGCGATTGATCAGCGTGCCACGGAAATTCTCTCGGATTTGGGATATGATATGACCAAATTTGGCCGACGGGTAGCGTTGCGTCAGGATGTTGATCAAATCCGCTATCTGCAACAAAAGTTCGGTCTTAAACGAACCAATGAAATCATAGCCGAACAGCGTCTACCCATTTATTTCTGGAAGATCACTTTTCAACTGGCCGAAATGGAAACGGGCGGAATTCGAATCATCACCCGGGACAATGAGGCAGCAAGCTCGTCATCCAAAGCACCATCGGACACCATTTCGATTAGCCTCAGTCTACAAGGCGACCTGATCGATTTAAGTGTTCAACTGGGAAAACGAGCTCGGTTCGATACGTTATCCCTTGAAGAGGCTCGAAATCGTGCCAATTTTCTGCTGCAAAAATTCCAGCCAGAGCGTTTTTCGTATTATCAACTCCTGCCGGTAGGCGACAACAATCGTTATCCGGTTATTGAACATCATTTCAACTACGAAAGTCAGCGATCTGAATATGGGGAAAAGCAAACTGCGGCCATTGCGTTTACCGGGCAGTATGTGACAAAATTGAAGCTGGATTTCAAACCACCTGAAGGATTAGCCACTTCTCGCCAGCGATCCGAGTGGGGTATTATTCCCGCCATGATTACGTTCATAGCCATTTTCATTATTTTTCTCATTCAATTTATCCGCCGGCTCCGACGGGATGAGATCGATTTGCGCAGCAATGTCGTTTTAAGCGTTATTATTTCGCTGGCCACAATCTTCATGATGCTGCAGGGTTACCATGAGGGCGAAAGGAATCTGCTGGATTTTATTGTACCAATTCTATTCACCGGTCCGTTTGTATTCACTGGTTTTTTAATCGTAAGCAGCATCAGCGAAGCAAATGCGCGAGATATCTGGGAAGAGAAGCTGTTGACATTCGACGCGCTGAAACGCGGTACCATTTTATTTCCGCAATTTTCGCTGGCTATCTGGCGCGGCACGGCAGCCGCCTGGATCGCACTGGGTGCTGTTAGTTTAGTCATTAAAATCGGCAATCTGGCAGTTCCGCTTTCGATGAGCCCCACTGATAGCTTAAGCAATAAACTCAGCTTTTGGCCGGTGGCCTTTGCCTGCGCCTCAGCCCTTATGACTACCGGTTTCTATGAATTCATTTTTCGCCTCTTTTTCGCCTCGGCCTTTCGCTCCCGAGTGCAAAAAACAGTACTGATTGTGCTGCTGGCCGGTTTGATTTGGGCGTTTTCCACGAGCAGCTATAATGATGTGCGGATTTCGCCTTTATATTTGAATTTTGGTGTGAATTTTGTCGTGGGCATGCTGTTCGTGGCGTTCCTGTTGCAATATGATTTTGTGACCGTCTGGTGGGGAGCCCTGTTCTATTTCCTGTTGCGAGAACTCTATCCATTAACCTTTTTCGATCGCGGATTTTTCTTCTGGAACGGCCTGTCGGTCTGGATTCTGTTTGCTCTGGTTCTTGTGATTACTTACATCGGCTATCGGCGGCGCGTTGAGATGCATGAGCTTCAGAAATATGTCCCCTCATATCTGATACGCCGCGCTGAACGCGAGCGCATCCAGCGCGAGCTGGAAATCGCTCGTCGGGTTCAATTAAGCTTTTTGCCGCGTACCAAACCGCGGTTGGCCGGAATTGATGTTGCCAGTGTGTGTATTCCGGCCATGGAAGTGGGAGGCGATTATTATGATTTTGTAGAACTGGATGATCATCGCCTGGGTATCGTGATCGGAGATGTATCCAACAAAGGCATTTCTGCCGCCTTCCACATGACCCTGACCAAGGGCTTTCTGAAGTCCCAGGCGAAAACAGGATTGGCCCCGCGAGAAATCATGATCCATCTGAATGAGTTGTTCTATGAAAACGTAGAACGAGGGACATTTATCAGCATGATCTATGGTGTTTTTGATTTACACCGGCGAACCTTCACCTTTGCTCGTGCTGGCCACAATCCGATCATCCTACAAAAAGCCGGTGATCTGAAGGTAGACATCTTATGTCCGAAGGGCCTGGCTCTCGGGCTGGAGAAAGGTCCTGTATTCGAACATGTTATCGAGGAGCATACCATGGGCTTGCAGCCCAATGATGTGTTTGTCTTTTTTACCGATGGCTTCTCGGAAGCCATGAACCGCCACCGAGAGGAGTTTGGTGAAGAACGGCTGCAACAAATTGTTAAAGAGAGCTCATTGACAACGGCTGAAGAGATTCTTCAGGCTGTGCGTAAACGGGTGCTGGAATTTGTTGGCGATGCACCGCAGCACGATGACATGACAATGCTGGTGGTGAAAATTTTATCCTGAATTGAACGAAGGAACCGTAATCAACGATGTTCGCAGTGAATCGAAAAAAATTATATCTCTTACTGCCCATCATTTTATTTGCTACCATCCTGGCCCTGGATATTGGCAATTTGTTAGATGCGTCGCTCATTCGCTTCACGGCCCCGACGCGCAATATCATGCTGCTTGTTACCATTGTGCTGTTATTGCCTTCGATTCAAAAATGGCAGGACTCACTCTCGATCTACGCCAGAATCAAGTTGATTTTTGGCGCTGTCCTGGCGCTGTATCTGTTGAACTATTTCAGTGGTTACCGGAAAATTTATGACTCGCTGATGGGTCTCATCACCATTTCCTTGACCGCAGTCATCATGTTGATGCTGGTGTCGCTTTCAATTGCTGGCCTGCGCGATTTGATCTTGATACAACGAAAAAAGCACACCATGGGCAACTTTAGAGGAATGCTGTTCATGATGCTCGCCTATGGCATTATCTTGCCAGCGGAGCCTGCGGGATTTGGATTTGAATTGGGATCTGTCACGTTCTGGTCGCCTGCGAGTTGGATCAAATTGATTGGCATGCTTGTCTCAATGATTATGATTTATTTGATGGTGGTGAATTCATTTCGTGTGCATTGGATCAAGACGCTCAACAAGCGCCAAAAAATTCGCACCGCACTCATGGTTATTGGCATCCTGCTGCTTTCCGTCTGGCTGTTGGGAAATAAATTGCTAACGATGTATG
>JAPDQM010000071.1:0-19127 GCA_034505795.1 Candidatus Zhuqueibacterota bacterium | reverse complement strand
GGGTTAGAGCCGCGCAAAATGCGGCCCTGAATTTTCGCTGGAGCCAAGATTTTCCTAGCTGATAATCACTACATTATAGAGGATGAATGACCGATTTGCGGAAAGTTACAGCAGACACAGTTTGCATTGATAGATTAGAATTCAGAAGACACGCGGCCAGCTAACTGCGGCGGTCAATACGCTTTTTAATTGCGTTGCTCAGAAAGCATATATGAATAGCACAGAGGATGGATCTGAAGTGTTTTCAATTTCCATCCCCTGTCCAGAGCATCGCTTAACGGCCAAAATGATGCCGAATAATTCGATCAGTTGAATATTACTTCACCATAGTCATTTTTCGAATGTTATTCAAGAGAATAATTTCATGCTTTTTGTGATCTTGAACTTCAATTTTTTTGACAATCAGTTTAGAGAAATATACCCCGCTGGGTAAAGTCAGACCATCGTCAGTTTTCCCATCCCACTGCAGCAGATAGTGCCCGGCGTTTTTGTAACCTTGTGTCAGTGTTCGCACGGTCTGACCCAGGATGTTGTAAATTTTGAGCTCAACATAAACATTTCGTGGCAGTTGAAATCGTATCTCTGTCCCAGCGTTGAACGGATTGGGACTATTTTGATAAAGCAGAAAGATGTTGGTAGCCCCCTGGCTAATCGGGTCTTCGGGACCAAACGGTTGGTCGGAATTTTTGGTCTGGATAATTATACTGTACATACTTTCTGCTCCTTCGGCACCAGCCGCTAAATTTCCCCCCAGCGTCACAACAGATGTAAAAATATCTTTCTTCCAGACATCTAATTCCTGAGCGTACTCGCTAACCCCAATCGATTTCCCGATGCGGTGAAAATGATTAGTGAGCCAATTTGGATAATTTGTCGCCCGACTGTCATAAGCGACATAGACATCAGCAGTATCTTTCAGTTGAAAACTAAGAAAATTGGTGTCTTTCGCACCCCGATCATCATTCGCTGTCTTGATCCACAAGTAGCCTTTCATTTCCGAGGGAATGCTGGTGAGCGTGTATTCTCGGTCAATATAATATTTATCGCCAACTCGAAGATATGCCATTTTATAGTTTTCTTTATTCATTCCCACAATCACGGCTGTGGAGTCAACTTTGAACGAATAATTATAGGTGGTATTATCGGCAATTTTATTGGGGACCGCTGCTCGATCTCGAATGTTGTTTACCGTTAGCAGATAGCTAGAGTTCGCTTGATGCTCTGAGGTCGTCAGATGAACAACCTTCAAATTATTATCCAATGTAGCTCCTATCACGCGAATCCCCCGATTGATCGAATAATTGGTGAACAGCTCTGCCGATTCACGTTCAATGGGTTCATTGAAAAAGATCTTCAAATAGGTGCCATAGACCACCTGTACTTTTTCAAGCAGTGGTGGCTCTTTGTCCTGATAAAAGTAAGTATATTGAGCGCTCTGCTCTCCAACAATGGCATTGGCGTTGGGCGAGCGATCGATGATGCCATGCACCGTCAATTTATAGGTTTTGCCATTTTGATGCATTGTTGTTGTCAGCCGAACGCTCACCAAACCCGTATCCAGCTTGGCATTCAGGATCCCAATTCCGTTATTGATGAAATAATTGGCCTCTTGCTCCGCGCTACTGCGATCCAATGGTTCGGAAAATGTCAGCAGCAAATGCGTTCCATCGGTCGGCTCAGCCGAAAGAAGCTGTGGAGGTTCTTTATCATCCGGCTGATAGATATAACTAAAAACGCTGCCGCTCTTTATTTTATTCGGCGGCAGGGCTCGATCCAACACATTGTTAACGGTAACGGTATAACTCATATTCGCCTGATGGGAACTCGTCGACAGATGAACTGTTTTGAGATTAATATCCAGAATGGCCACCAGGACATTGATGCCGTTGTTGATGCGATAGTTTTGCACATTTTCCGCTGAAGCCTGCTCCACCTGTTCCGAGAACGTCACATCGACCAGATTGCTATTTCGAATGTTAACGGAGTAGATAATGGGCGCCGTAGTGTCATTCTCGATATAGGAATATTGTTGCGTGCTATTGGCTGCAATGTAGTTGGGTGTGGGCGCACGATCGCACACATTATTTACTATCAAGGTGTAACTAACGCCCGGATAGTGCGGGCTCGTTACCAGGTGCACCGTTCGGTTATTTTGATCCAATTGCGCCTGGTAGATGGTGATACCAGTCTCGATCCGATAATTCTGGAGAGTCTCCGCTGAACGCTTTTCCACATCTTCGCTAAAGGTGATATCGACATGTGTTTGGTCCAGAATTCGAACACTGGCAATCACCGGAGGGGTGTTGTCATCAGCGATGAACTGGTAGGACTGGCTACTATTGGGTGCAATGACATTTTGGGCCAGATCTTTCACATTGTTCACTGTAATGGAATAGCTTCCCGGTTGATGGGTAGAGGTCGTCAGGTGAAGCGTGTACCGGTCCGCCTCCAATGAAACAGCCGTAATAGTGATGCCATTGTTGATTCGATAATTAGCAATAGTTTCTGCCGACGCCTTATCTACTGGTTCGCTGAATATGAGATCCAGGCTAACAGCGTTTTTCACAACAACTGCATAAATCGTCGGCGGGGTTGTGTCAGTCACGGGAATGGTGGCGCTGACTTCCTGAGAAAAATCGCTTTCATTTTTTGCTGTATCATAAGCGGTGACGGCAAAAAAATATTTCGTTCCCTCAGTAAGTCCGGTAACCGTAAAGCTGGTTACCTTGCCAACATCGATGAATTGCGTATATTGTTTGGAGGATGTGCCATAGTAAATCTTATATCCTGCCAGGTCGGCTTCGGTATTTTGGTCCCAACTAACAATGAGTTCCCGCGCCTGGCTATTTAAAACCCAAAATATGATCGCAAGAATTGCACAAGTGGCTCCCCAGAAGAATTGTTTTGAAAAAATCATAATACTGCCTTCAAAATTGCATAGGTTGATTTTGTGAACTTTGCTATGTCCATAAGCGCTTTACTGATCCATTTTTTGGGAGTCTTCTCTTAGAGATGCACGCAATAACTGGCAAGAACTGTACCGTAAAAATTACCCTTTATAACTGAATTATTTAGAATAATCTAACTTATTTTTTACATGGCTATTAATATTACATTTTTAGTAGAGCGAATTCATATTTGAAATTGAAATATTATAATGTTAGGTAATAAACCAAAATGATATCAACTGCTATTAAGAAATGAAGCAGAGTGAATTGATTGCTGGCTTGTTAGCAAGATAGTTGTGCAAACAAGTCATGCGTCTCTGATTATCAAATTTTTAAATATGACCTATTTTTTGTTTGCTTGGAGTTCGTTATAGTTTCATAGCTAAAATAGTCTGCAATCGCTCTGGTTAGAACAAATTCATAAAGTGCTTAATGAGCAAAGCGGATGGTTTTGATCGGGAGAGATGTCAATTATTTTTTGGGCAAGAATATTCTAAAATGCATTTATCGAGGAGGGACAAAAAACGCCCCCCAGATTCCATCTGGGAGGCGCTTGATCAATTCGGAAAGTTTTGAGAAAGTTGCTAAATATTTTTTTTCCAACTGGCATGAGTAATGCCATGATATTTGACTTTATAATTTAATGACCGAGGAGAGATTCCCAGTAACTTGGCCGCTTCTTTTTGCACCCAGTTGCTGATCTCCAATGCCTGCAAAATGGCTTCGCGCTCCAGTTCATCAAGCTTTAGCGTATTGAAGCCCCAATTCTCGCCAACATTCTTTCGGCGATCACGACCTCCTGCCGCAAAATAATCTTTCCCAGTTAACGCTAGATCATCGGGCGTGATCATTTCGCCTTCATCAACCACCAACACCGCCCGCTCAACCAGGTTCTTTAACTCGCGTATGTTCCCTGGCCATTGGTGATTTTTTAGCAAGCGAATGGTTTCCTCGGTAAAACCACGAGTCTGTTTACGCAGTTCAGAGCTGAATTTTCTTCTAAAAAATTCGGCAATCAACGGGATGTCTTCATTACGATCCCGTAACGGCGGCACATTGATGGTGACCACATTTAACCGGTAATAGAGATCATCCCGAAAGTTGCCTTGTTCAATTTCCCGCAGCAGTTCTTTGTTGGTAGCTGTGATAATTCTGACATCCACGTGGATGGTTTTGTTGCCGCCGACTCGAGTGAATTCCTGATCTTGCAATACCCGCAAAATTTTGGCTTGAGTGGAGAGGTTCATATCCCCAATCTCATCCAGAAATAGCGTGCCCCCATCTGCCTGCTCGAACTTTCCGATTCGGGTCTGATAAGCCCCCGTAAACGATCCTTTTTCGTGACCGAACAGCTCACTTTCCAGGAGGTTCTCCGGCAATGCGGCACAATTGACTTTTACATAAGCCTTATTCGATCGCAGACTGATAAATTGAATAAGTCCTGCGATTAATTCTTTGCCGGTTCCTGTTTCACCCTGGATTAGAATTGTAGCATTGCTTTTGGCCACCTTTTTGATTAGCTTTAAAATTTCTTTAATCTGAGGGCTTCGACTCACCAATGGATAATAGTAATCGAAACCAAAGTTTTTCCCCCAACTCCGCGCAATTTCTTCAGGCGCCTCTAAACTTGTCTCAGCCCAGCTTAAGTCCAGTTCCTCCGCGATGTTGTTCATGCTGGCCCCGCATTTTAGATTCTTTATTTATTAGCCAATTACAAAAAAAAGACAACCCCAACCAAGTTTAGGTTGTCGATCCAAAGCTGCCGTACGTCAAAACTTCGTTGGGGCTGTTCATGAATGATGCACGCCCTAAGATGCCTACCCAAATAATCTTATTGGCTGTTAAACAAAGTACATGGATGCCGGTTGTATCTCATTCATTCGCACCTAAAAGGAACAAATACTATGCCAAAATTGCCCCTCCCAGGAAAGATCATTCTTATCTATTTCTATCAAATGATATTAACAAAAACAACAAGCTTCATTTTAATTATTAATATAGTAGTTAGCAATTGATATGCTCGCTGGAGTTGCTAAAATTTCTTGCATCGAATTTGACCGACTATCGAAGCACTCGATTGAGGCCATGATCATTATTTGATCACACCATGCTCTAAAATTACTCACATCCATTCGGCCGCTTTTCATTGCGTCGGGTTGGCCAGGGCGGCTTTTAAGGCTTCGGTCGTGTAGATTTTAGGGCGAACTAAGAGTTGTTTTTTGCGAAGATAGTGGCAGAGATGAACAATGCGCGGCATGGCTAATCCCAGCGGCTTTAAAAACTCGCTGGTTGAAAACACGTCATCTTTTGGACCATCAAAAAAAATACGCCCTTGCTGCAAAATGATAATCCGCTCTGCTAACTGTGCGATGGCTTCCATATTATGGCTTATCATAATGATAGTCACGCCTTGTTCATGCAGTTTTTTAAGCATATTTAAGATCAAATTCGCCCCCTGGGGGTCGAGGCAAGCGGTTGGTTCATCCATGATGAGCACCTCCGGTGACATCGCCAGCACGCCCGCAATGGCCACGCGTCGTTTTTCGCCTTCGCTTAATTCATGAGGTGATCGAAATCTGATCGCCTCATCGCTCAGGCCGACCAAATTCAACGCGTCATTTACTCGAGTATCAATTTCGGCTTTCGATAGTTGCAGCGACATCAGCCCGAAGGCCACATCAGACGCTACGGTCTCTGCAAATAATTGGTTCTCTGGAAATTGAAAAACCAGGCCGACTTTTCTCCGCAGCTCTCTCAATGGGTATTTTTTATCCCAAATATTTTGGTAGTCGACGTATATAGTTCCCGCTGTCGGACGCAATAAACCATTAAAGTGCAACGCCAGGGTCGTTTTGCCAGAGCCCGATGGACCGATAATGCCAATCGCCTCGCCGGTTGATATCTCCAGATTGATGTCGCTTAGCGCCCGGTGGGGCATCGGCAATTTTGAATTGTATGCGAAAGAAATATTCTCCAATCGAATTTTCATTGTAGTGATCCACAGATGCAGTTAGTGTTCATCATTGGGATTGAAATTGTTCAGTTCGAGCAAAGCGAAACGATCGGTCATGCTTGCAATGTGATCGGCAATGATCCTAACCAGTAATGCATTGGTCTGCCGGCTTTGAGTCTGGTCGGATGCGTTAAATGCCAATCGCGATAAACCCGCTCGCTTTAAAATATAGCCCGGCAGCCGCTCTGGATTTTGCAGAAAATGAATAAAAAGCGTGCGAATCACATTTTTGTTTCCTGCGGTGACTTCCGGCGTCTGACATTTGAAGATAATGGCCTCATCAATGAATTCATCCAATTCCTGTTGTAGCGGATCCAGTTGCGGACCAAACCTAACAATCTCTTCATCAAAAAAAGATAAGCGTTGTTTACAGTGGTAAAAATCCGCTAGGTTGCGGAGAGTTGTGGTTAAAATATCATCGACGAGCAGATTGATCAGCCCACGAATGATCCTATTGCGATAATCATAGCGATCGTATGAGTTGGTGGGCCGCAACCCTAATTTTTCCTCGACCAGGCCAATGATGCGAAGTTGCCGCACCTGCTCGATCTCAACGAGGCCGGCACGAATGCCATCTTCCAGATCATGCGTGCGTTGGGCAATTTCATCGGCAATGGCAGTCACCTGCCCCTCCAGCGTCGTGGCTGCATCGAGTTCAAAATGGAGATGGTCATAAATAAAATCGGGGTAGTCAACCTGATGGCGCAACAATCGGGTGTGCTTCAAAATGCCCTCTCGAACCAGGCCGGTCAGGTTCAAGCCATCAAAGGCGTATCTTTTCTCAATTGCATCGACGACACGGAGGCTCTGATAGTTGTGTTTAAAACCGCCCAAATGTTGCGGTGGCAACAGGCCGTTCAGTGAATCCCGGCCGGTCATGATGTCATTCAACACCACCTCGCCAATATGGCCGAAGGGAGTATGTCCCAGGTCATGCCCTAACGCAATCGCTTCTACCAGATCCTCATTGAGACCCAACGCCCGGGCAATGGTACGCGATAGCTGTGCCACCTCCAGCGTATGGGTGAGTCGAGTACGGTAATGATCGCCTTCGCTGATGAGAAAGACCTGCTGCTTGTGCTTTAGCCGACGAAACGCACGCGAATGAACAATCCGATCTCGATCTCGCTGGATCGCAGTGCGATAGGGATGTTCTTGCTCGTCATGAATTCTGGTAAAATGAGCACCGGCGCTGCGCGTGGCATAGGGAGCGAGATAGCTGTCTTCAAGGCTTTCATAATATTTTCGATCACGAATTTGCCAATGCATGGGTCGGCTCATTTTTGCATAGTTAATGCAAATCAAAAGCGCCTTTTCTCCTGCTCAATCCGTTGCTCGGCAGAAGATTCGATTTAAAAGTTCGTCATAATCGTGGCAGCATGGTCGATTTTGCACCCGGATAAGCAAAAATTTTTACGAACCGGGTTTATCGAAACAGCATGCTGGAGGAGAGATAGCTTCATTTACATGTTATTAATCATTCTTTCGAATGCCAGCGAACCACGGCCGCAGGCCTCCAGGGAATTAAGGAAGCTGAGACAAATCAAGAAATGGTAGCCATTTCTTTGAGCAGCAAATTAATCTCTTCCTTAAGTTGTTTTCCAATTTCATCGGAAAAGCCGATATGATGATAGCGGATCTTCCGCTGCGGATCAATCACCAGATGGGTTGGAAAGCCAATGATATCGTACAATTTTTTGACTGGATAGCCCGAATGAAATTGTTGATACTGAAATGGAGTTTGACTGATGAATTTTTTGATCGACACCGGCGCCTCGACCGAAATGGCCCAAAAGTTCACTCGGGGATCATTTTTAAACTCGCTGGTTAGCGCATTGAGTTGCGGCAACTCTTGTAGAAAAGCGGTGCTCCAGCTATCCCAAAAAGTCAATACGATTATTTTGCCCTGCTGCTCAGACAGTCGCCTGAGATTGCCATTGAGGTCCATTAATTCAAAATCAGGCGCCACTCTGGCAGATGCCTTGCGGTCCTCCTCGATAGCGTGATTTAGATGCGAATAAAAATCAGCCGCTTTGCCGCCGCGTTGCAGGTGAATTGTTTTTAATTTTTCGATCGCTTCAGCCGTGGGTTCAATCCGAATCGCTTTCACAAAGGCAACTTCGGCGCTATCCAGTCTTCCCAGTTGCAGGTAAAGTTCGCCAATTTGCGACCATTCGAATGCTGGAAAAGGCGTGAATAATGCCAGCGACTGTTTCCGATAGGCAATCGCTTGCTCGTAGTTTTGACGGCCAGCTTCTAGCGAGGCTCGAGTGGAAAAAATGCGACACCGATCCAGGTTATAAGCAGCTCGACGTTGCTCCGGTTTATCCCAGGGACCCTTTAAAAAATAGTTTTCCTCACTACAACTTTTTGCTGTTTCTTCGATAAGTTGGTAAGCGAGATCGTAATTGTGTTTCTTGATATAAGAACCAGCGAGGTCTAACTTGATATGAATTTCATCGGGGTCCAGATAGAGGTATTTTTGAAAATAGGTCATGGCCCGATCAAGTTGCGCGCGATGAGTAAAAGAGAAGCCCAACTGCCGATAAACCAATTTCAAAATCGACGCATCTTTGATGCGATCAGCCAATTGAATCAATTCCTCATCTCTTTTTATAGGATCAGCCGCGTATTTCAATTGAATTACCGAATATTCCATTTCATCCCGATTGGGAAACGATTGAAACGCCGCCAGAGCCAAGGTTGCCTGCTTGAGCGCTGCGGCGGGATCGTTTAGCAGCCTGGCGTAAGTTTTAAAAGCCAAACTATGCAATTCGGGGCTCGCAGGTTCATGCTTGAGCAGGCTATCTAATTGGGTGCTAATTTGATTCAGCAACCCTGGGGTTGGTCCCAACTGCCTTAACCGAGTATCCCAAATCGTATACCAGACCGAATAATTTTCGGGAAATAGCAACAGCTCACGCTGGAATTCTTCGTGGGCGCGTTGATAATTCGGAATAAAACCCGCCTGTTCGCTCTGACTATACATCAATCCTATTCTAGCATGTGCATACTGGGGCTCATTGCCATAGCGATCGCGGATAATCAGATGCCAACCTACTCCCTGGTTATCCTCCACTCGATCCAGGTGATCTTCAAATTTCACCCGCAGCAAGTACGTACCCGGTTCCGGTTTGATCTCTGCCTGCCAATAATTTTTTTTGGCGATCATGGGAATGCGAACGGGTTTGATGGTATTATTCAGAAATTGCTGGCAGATCAGAAAAACGGTCAGTTCTTGCTTTTCAGGTTTGATTAGCCGTTGTGGATTGAAGATGACGGTAATTTTTTCGCCGGTAACTGGTTGCGACGGTTTCCAGATAACTGTCTCATCGCCAGGCCCAGAACATGTCAAAAGAATTGCCCATCCAAGCATTAGCAGGATGATTCTTTGTCGCATGAAACCTTCCTCCCTCTAAAGACATCATTGATCAAATCGGTCGCGCCTCTCGTCGCCGATTTTTAAAAAAACAAATTTCTGTAAAGCCGATTTCCTTTAATAAGTGAATCGCTTCGGAAAAATAGCTTCCCACATCACCAGGAATATGAGCATCTGATCCCAGCGTAATCGGAATTTTCATCTCTCTGATCAAATGCAACAACGTTCGGCCTGGAAAGGGTTCCAGCACGCACTTTGTTCGAAAGCCAGAGGTATTGATCTCCAGACAGAGGTCGTTGCTCTTAATCGTTTCCAAAGCTTCAGCAGCGCAGAGGAAACCGGCCTTATCTATCAGCCCCCAAAATCGCCGCGGCAAATCAAAATGCGCAATGATGTCAAATAACCCAGAATTTGCCGCCGCTTTTACTTGCTGAAAATAGGTGTAATACAAATTGTCATTGGCCGCAGCTCGAAAATCATTCAAATAGCAAAGTCGCCCATTCGCATTGCCATGCAAATAATGCACGCTTCCGATAACATAGTCGAAATGATGCTGGCCGACAAATTCATGCAGGTAGCCCGTGGCGCTGCTGATGTAATCGAGTTCGATACCGATTCGGATGTTCAGCGTTTCAAAAAACCGTTGAAGATCCTGAATTACAAGTTGATAAACTGTTAGCTCCTCGGGCAGCATGCGATAGTGACTATCGAAGGCTGATGGGAGTGGGCTATGATCTGCAAATCCAATTTCCATTAACCCAGCAGCCATAGCAAACCTTGCAAACTGCTTCATGGTTCCATTGGCGTGATTGCAGAGCGAGGTGTGGATGTGGTAATCCGCCAATTCCGTAGACATGCTTACGTCCTTTGATCGTGTAACATTTGCATGATGCTTAAATATTTTTGTTCCGACAATTTCTCTCGTATCGATGGCAGGCCAAGTAATATTTCGCCCATTTGCCGATACAATCGGCTGTAGGCCGGAAAATCCGCTTCCAGTAGTTGCAAATGCTTTGTCAACGTCCCTACATCTCCACGCAGGAGCGGACCAGTCAGCGCTCGTTCCAGGCCATTCTTATGTAAATTAGCAACAGTTGTGGATAATAGCGGAAACAAAAAATCAAGTGCGGCTAACTCAGCATAGCCCATCGCTCGGAACATTTCAACCACCGGCACCAGCAACGCGATCAAATAATTAGATGCCATGGTGCACGCCAGATGATATTGCATTTTGAACTCTCGCGGCACCAGAACCGCCTTCGAATTTAACGCCTGGCTGATCTCAATCGCTTTTTGAACTGCAGCAGAATCGCCCTCGATTCCAATGTAGATATGCGACAATTTTTTCCAATCATCATCATTGCCAGCAAAAGTCTGCAAGGGATGGAAACTGCCACCAGCGATCCCCCATGTTTTGAGCGGCATTAAAATATCACTCGTCAAAGCACCCGATGTGTGAAACACGAATCGCCATGGGTTTCGACTTTGTACCTGCTGCTGTAGACTCGAAACCACAGTCTCAATTTCATCATCAGGAACAGCAATCATGATTATATCGCATTGGGGAATGCTGGCGACAGCATCCAGCGCAATTGCCGCCGAAAATAAATTCACCAACCGCCTGGAGCGGGAAACGTCGCGATCAACGATCCCTGCAATAACAAAGCCTTTAGCATGCAATGCTCTTGCCAGCGCTGAGCCCAAGCGCCCGGCACCAATCAACATCACTGATTCTCGAGTAATGGTCATCACATATTGTTCCGGAGATAATTATTTTTCAAACGCTGTTTCATCTCAGCAAGAATTGAGCTGACGCAATTTACAAAAATTATTTTATAAATCAAAACAAAATATTTTGAAGCGATTGAAGGATACGATGATTTGGATCATATAGTTGAAAATACTCAGAAGGTTATTCGGTCAAACATAGTGTATTTTTTGCTTGAATTCACTCACATAATTCTGGCTCACTATAAGCTCCTTCCCATTCTTCATCTTCAATTGCAGCTTGCCGCCAAACCATTTGTGAATCGCCTCGATCTTTTCCAGATTGACGATGAAGGAGCGATGGACCCGACAGAAACGTTCAGGATCGAGCTTTTCCTCCAGCTCTTTCAATGTAAAGGGGATGATGTGATCGGCTTTGGCCGTGTTCAAAAAAGTATATTTGTCCTCGGCGTGAAAAAAATAGATCTCGTCATCGGGAATGATGAAAATTCTTTCCCCTACTTTGACGGAGAAGCGCTTGAGGCGGTTCTGCTTGCTGGATATCGTTTTCAATAATTGTTCAAGATCCAAAGGAATTGGGTTGGCCGTGGGGAGCATTTGGGTCGCCTTGGAAATGGCCCGATCCAGCTTCGCCTGAGCAATCGGTTTTAACAGATAATCGATGGTGTTTTCCTCAAATGCCTGCAACGCATATTGATCGTAAGCCGTGGTGAAAATAATGTAGGGCGATTTTTTCAATTGGGTCAGCATTTCAAATCCCGATAGCAACGGCATTTTGATGTCGAGAAAGATGAGATCGGGTGCAAATTTCTCGATTAACTCCAGCCCTTCCTGACCGTTCTGCGCTTCGCCCAAAATTTCGATGTGTTCATACTGGGCCAGCATCCGTTTTAGACGGGAGCGGGCCAATGTTTCGTCGTCGATGATGAGGGTTCGGATTTTCATTTTTTTAAAAATTTTATTGACATTAAGTTTGTTGTTTTTTATATTCAATGTAAAATTAACAAAGTTATTTTCTATTTCAATCCCCAATAAATTGAGTATAGACCATGGAACGAATGATTAATTTATTAAACCCCTGGTGGCGTGAGCCAAATTGGACTTTTTTTGCTGCCGACAGGGTACTCCTGAAAAATATCACTCCATTGATCGAGCGAGATGAAATCATTGTCATCAAAGGACCGCGTCAGGCGGGAAAAACTTATCTGCTTTATCAGTTAGTAGATAAATTATTAAAGCGCCAGGTCGCTCCAGGAAATATTTTCTATTTTTCACTGGACGACGAGGATATTCGAAATTGGATTTCTAAAACTCCTCGTGAATTCACCAGTTTTGTTCTTAGCAAAATAAATAGCCATCGAATTTTCATATTTCTGGATGAGTTTCAAAAGGCGCCTAATTTAACTGAAATAATTAAAATTTTTCAAGACTCGCCTGGCAAAATAAAATTCTTTCTTTCTGGGTCTTCCTCATTACAAATTGCCGAGAAAGTAAGTGAAAGCCTGTTAGGCAGAACGATTAGTTTTCTGTTATATCCATTGAGCTTTAGTGAGTACCTGGCTTTTCATCTGGGGAAAAGCCGTCTTTTTGATAGTCAAAACTTATATCAAATCCAACGTCAAATTCAAGAATTTTTTGTTACTCCCAATGAAAATTTATTTCACGAGCTAACCAAATCCGATCAAAGTTTCGAGCTATTTTTTAAAGAAATCAATTCCATGCTTCAACAATACTTGCTTAACGGCGGCTACCCTCGCTTGCTCAATGAAGATCGGGACACATCCTTTCTATTGCTCAAGCAGATCAAAAATAGTTACATTGAAAAAGATATTCTGAAAGAGCTTAAAATATTTAATATTGATGTTTATGAGAAATTAATGACTTTCTTAGCTTTTGCTATTGGGTCGTTACTAAACGTTTCAAGCCTTGCAGGAGATTTGGCGGCATCATCGCCATTAATTAGCAAATTTTTAAACGTTCTTAAAAATACATTTATAGTCGATACGCTGCCAGTATTTTCTACAAATAAAATTTCGTCACTCAAAAAAGCTCAAAAAATTTATTTCAATGATATCGGTTTCAGAAATCTGCTCACCAAAACTCTGGACAAGGCTTTATTAAGCCGTGAAATTGGTCCAATCATGGAAAATTTTGTCTTTGATCAACTCAAAAAATATATTCATTATGTGTTAAATGACTTTGCATCACTTTATTTTTGGAGAAACTCTGTTAAAAATGAAATTGATTTTATTTTTGAATATAAAAGGGATCTATTACCTATTGAGATTAAACATAAACCCCAGTTAACAAGAGGAATGATGATTTTCATGGATAAATTAGCCTTAAAAAACGGAATCATTGTCAACGACAGTTTATTGGCTCATGAATCAAAGAATGGGAAAAATATCTATTTCATTCCATTGAGCTTGATGGGAATATTGATTTAACATATTCCTCTCCACCGGCTTGAAACAACCCATTGGATGAAACTCAAAAAATAAAATCCGTTGGGTTGTTTCTATCCGTTGGCAAAAAAGATTTTTCCCCTCCGCTCTGTTACGATCAAACATCCAGATCCATCCCTTTTGCCACTGATAACTGATCACTGCGAAACTGATTACTGATTACTGATTACTGATTTCTGATTACTGATTACTGATCACTGCTCACTAAGATTGGCATCCACATCCTCACCCTGGTCCCTTTTCCAATCGCCGAATCAATATCCAATCCCGCCCTCTCGCCAAACAGCAACCGCAACCGCTCCTGAATGCTGTACAATCCGTAGCCCAGATCGGCCTTTGCCACATCAAAGCCAGCGCCGTTATCGGTCACCGCAATGTCAAGATAGTCGTTTTCTCGCTTAATTTCGATTGCGACCTGCACCAGGTGATCGTCACTGTCTGGAGCATGTTTCATCACGTTTTCCACCAGCGGCTCGATGAGCAAGCCAGGAATTTTGATCGCTCGCAATGATGAGGCACATGCGATATGGAATGTCAATTTATCTTCAAACCGCAGTTTCTCCAATTGCAGCATGTCCTCGATCAGGTCGAGCTCTTCGCCCAGCGTGATGAAATTCTGATCCGAGATGGAGAAAATTTTTCGATATAGATCCGAAAGCTGAACAATGCTCTCTTCGGCACGGGCGGGATTATCGTAGATCAACGCCGCTGTGGAATTCAATGTATTGAACAGAAAATGGGGATTCAGCTTGGCCTGAAGGCTGCTCAGGCGGGCCTCTAATTCCAGCCGCTTCAATTTTTCATTTTCGATTTCGACTTCCTTCAGCCTGGTGATGTTTTGTTCCAACTTCTCTCGAAAGACCATGTAACCCGTAATGACGATGCTGGCGACAAAACCGACAAGCAGGCTGAATTGCAATACCGCCGTTTTGATTTGAAGTCGTTGCTCCAATAACAACGTACTCGCAACCACTCCCAGAAAAATTCCAGCCACCACCAGCACGGTAAAGATCAAAAAGAAAATGAGGCGGGGATATTGCCGAATCGCATCGAACCAGCGGGTGATCAAAATTGTACAAGTGATCGTACAGACAATTGTGTAGACCAAAGACTGGAAATAGATGTACAGCGGACTGCCGCTGGAAATCAACACGCTCAATGTGCCGACAAACAAAAAAATGATCAGGGCAGATAATGCGATTAATTTGATCTGAGATTTGTTTATCGATCTGGTTGTCATTGGCTGAACCTTGTCTGGGTGGTTGGGTGATTAGGTAATTGGGTAATTAGTACCTAAATAGTAAAATTGTTGTACATTGGGCAAAAATATTTTGACCGCGAATTCCGCTAATTATTCAAATTACGCGAATTAGTAATTAGCGAAATTGGCTTAATTCGCGAAATTAGCGGTTAGAGGTCTTTTTGGTTCTGGCTCGTCCAGGTTGGGTTACTGGGTAATTGGTTCTTGCCCTTTCTTGGTTTTCGATAAATATTAAGTTGCGCTCAGAAATGAAAGTGTTCAGAATTAAAAAGTCGAAAGGTCTTTTTTCTGAGCCCTTTCAATTCTGAGACCAATTATCAAAACGATAGCTTTCAGCACTCAAAGTTAAAAATTCATTTCTGTGGGATTCCATTTCTGTGGGAGAAACTCTTTTCTTTTTATTTGTACAATTCTCCAATTGATCTATTCATAAAACCAGCCTGATTCCACCTTCAATAGCAAATGATCGAAACAGCCCACCAAATTCTGAATTCTTATTTCCTTTGAAGATAAAACTTCTGCCATAAAAAGTAAAGTGATTTTTTATCATGAGGTCAATTTCAGGGATCGAGACCAGGCTGCCATCGGCCAGATTGATCAGCGAGGTGGATTTCAATTCGAGATTTCGTGCCACGGGGATATTGACATAATTCATCAGGTAATCTCGCATGGCACCTCGGGAGGAAAAGATGTTCAAGCTCCACAGCACATTGCCTTGTGCCAACTCAGCCAGCGGCGTATTCAGATAACTGCTGGCAAATTTCACCTGGTCGATGACTCGCTGCCACTCCCTTCGGGAATAGCCCTGATCCTGATGATAATATTCCAGAATCCAGCCGATGTTTTTGGGCAGGGTGTAATTGATGCCGAGCAGATATTGCTTGAAGGATCGGCGCTCATTGTCCTTCAAAAATTGCAGCGGATTCTCGAAATACAACGTATTTTCATCCAAGATGGCTCGATGGTAGGGTAAATAGCTGCCCTTTTGCGCTGCAAACTCCCCATGAATTTCCAGCCGCTCGCCGATGACGTAGGCAAAATTGCCGCCGAAAATCGGTCTTCGATGCTGATGCGCCAGACCAATCAGTGATAGATCGATGTTCCAGAGATTTTCGTAAAGCCGAATCGCCAGCCTGTGATCCGAGGCATTGATTTTGGGATGGACATCGAGATTGGTCAGGTAAACCAGGGCGAACGAATAGCTCTCGCCAAAATATTCTAACTTGGCCAGGTCATTGCCTGCCAATCGTCGTTCCGTATTATCAGGATCACTCAACTCCTTCTGCGGCGCCACCACATTGGCGGGATTGAAGGCATAGCCCGTGCCCCAATTCAATAGGATTCGGCCCGCCATCAGCCCCAGATTTTCAAATAGGTCCTTCTGAACATAAAATTGCTTGATGCGCCCATTGGCATCCCAATCCTTCGTATGAGTCGCCGTTCCCATCACATCCAATCGCCAATCGACCGAAAATATTTTGGCCTGGAGATTCAAATATTGTGAAAAATGCGAATCCCAATTCACCAGGCCAAGTTGATTAACGGCAAGGTTGTCGGGATTGAACAGGGTGTTGCGATAATCAACGTAGCTGGTTTTATAGAGGCCGTAGGTTTGCCAGTTCATACCCCAGAGGTTCATTGGCAGAAGGAAAATTAAGGTGAGGGTTGCCAGTCTGTTCAATTTAATCATTGTTTATCATTTTGAGTTATTGTACTACTGATTATTCAGATTGGTATCAAGTGATTCAATTCTGGGCGAAATCACATCCCCCCTGGCCCCCCTTCAAAGGGGGGAATCCATAGCGGGCTTTGCATCTCCTCTGCGTTCTTTGCGTTAAAAATCTCTTTCGCTTTCTATCATTAACGGTCTTCAATAATCACAAATCTGTCACATGAATCAGATAATTCTTATTAAAATATTTGATGGGAATTTTCTTCTCCTCGATTTTCAAATATTCAAATACGGTCCTGCTATCCTTTTTCAGTTCATCATAGATGGTCATTCGTTCCAGAATCGTTCGGCCTGCGATGGGCCGAAACGTTTCAAAGTAGGCGGTCTTGATATGCTTGCCAGAGATGACGTAATATTCGGCCTTCACGGGACGGAAGTCTTGCTGGCGCACCCATAGTATGATTTTATGATAGGTGGCGGATTTCTTTTTTGCCCAGAGCTCCAGCTTTTGACAGGCGATGTCATTCACGGTTTCCGATCCAATCATTTTGGCGGTGTAATCATCGGCCAGGCTCACCCGTGCCACATCGCCGTTGGACGCTTCCCCCATCAAGCGCTGGATCGGCGTGATCCGAATGGGTCGCTGCGAATTGGGCAGTTGCACCCACATGTTTTCTTCGACATAAAGCAGCTTCATACCTTTGGTTTTGTATTCTTTGGCGACCACCAGGCTTTTGTCGTTGCCGTTCATATAGGCGTCGAAGATCGCCGTCTCTTTCAGCTCGTCCTTCTCGTAAGTCACGATCTTGGTCCGCACCAGAAATTCCCGATACGGCACCCGAAAGGCATCAATTTTTTCCAGGATATTTTCCTGGGCGAAGGTCGTTGTTGTTACCAGCGCAAAAAATAAGTAGATATACTTTTTCATTATCAATTTCTCCTGCTATATCAAACGGAGTAGTGGAGTATTGGAGTGATGGAGTAATGAAAAAATAAAAGCCTTACGGCTTAACTCCCGCATCACTCCAGAACCTCAACACTCCAAAACTCTATCACTCCAAATTCGTAAATCGTAAATCTAAAATCAAATATGATTGGTCTCAGAAATGAAAGGACTCAGAAAAATACCAAAAATTCACTTCTGCGACCTTTCAATTCTGTGACCCAAAAGAATAAAAGCCTGACGGCTTAACTCCCCCTTTTTAAATTCTCAAATCGTAAATCGTAAATCTAAAATCAAATATGCCCAAGTGCATCGACAATTTTCATCCTCGTCACCTTCAGCGCTGGCAGGATGGTGGAGATGATAGCCACGAACACCGTCGAGATAAAAATCTGGGTGTAAAGCGAAATATCGTTTCGGATGCTGAGCGGATAGCCATCGGTCATGCCTGGGGCTGGGGCTAACTGAATATGAAAATGATTGATGATGGACGAAACGATCAATGAAAAGACCGCTGCAAAGAGTGCTCCCAGAATGCCAATGAATAGCCCTTCAAAAAAGAACATTTTCAGCGTCTGCCATTTTGAAGTCCCCATCGACAGCAAAGTTCCAATCTCCGTGGTGCGCTCCACGATGGACATGATGATCGTGTTAGCCGTGCTGAAAAATACGATGATGAACAGCACCAGCGACAGAAAGCCGATCATCTGGTTGTAAAACGTTTTGACCCGTTTATAATAAACAGCCAGGTCATCCCACTTTTTGATAGTCACGGGATAGCCGTTTTGCTGTGACAGCTCCGAAACTTTTTGAAAATAGGAATCGGTCTGCTCGGTGCGATCCAGCGCCACCAACAATCGCTTTACCTTCTGGGTATTCAACAAAATTTGTGCGGCAGGCAAGGGAATCACAATGGCTCGCTCATCGTATTCGGGCGAGAAGCCGCTGAAGGTGCCGACGAATTTTAGATCGAGCGCATTGAGGGCACCGTCGGCAGTGGTGGCCATTAGGGTCAAATAATCGCCCACTTTGGCATTCAACGATTTTGCCAGCCCATTGCCCAGGGCGATGATCTGGGCATCACTCTGGTGAGCGAGCAGCGAATCATAGACCGAGGTGCGCATACGGAACAGCGAACGCAGCTCACGCTCTTTCTCTGGCTCCACTGCCTCGCCAATGCAGGCTACGGATTTGTCGCCATTAGAGATCAACCCCATCAGATCGATGCGAGCCAGCACCAGTTTCACATCGGGCAACTGCATCACCTCCGAGCGAATCTGTTCAAAATCCTCCAGACCATATTGCAACACCGTCTCCTCATCCTTCTCGAAATAATCTTTATTGTAAATCTGCAGGTGTCCTGTCTCCGAATGAATGGTCATCTCCCGCAGCCCCCAATTGATGTATAGCGAATGCCCCTTTGCCAGCAACAGACAGCCAATGCCGAAGGTGATCACCAACAGCGTCACCGCCGTCCGTCGCTTCTGGCGGAACAGGCTTCGAAAGCCAAGTTTCATGAAAGTCATATTTGTTTCCCTTCCTATCGTATTATTAATTTCTAATTGACCTAATTAACCTAATTGACCTAAACAATACACAAAAAACAATGACCAATTGGGTATTGGGATTTTTTTTTAGATCAATTAGAAATTCGGTCAATTAGATCAATTATTTCACAATCTCTCCATCTTGCAGATGTACCACCCGATTCCCCCGCT
>JAPDQM010000070.1:0-19811 GCA_034505795.1 Candidatus Zhuqueibacterota bacterium | reverse complement strand
GGGGAATGAGCGGTGGTCTGAAATCAGTGATCAGTAATCAGTAATCAGTAATCAGTAATCAGTAATCAGTAATCAGTAATCAGTAATCAGTAATCAGTAATCAGTAATCAGTAATCAGTGATCAGTGATCAGTGATCGGTGATTAGTGAAACAGTGGGGGGAGATTTTGAAGTACCGTATTTGGCTATAGAGTTCTGCAACATTAAGATTTTGGTGTCATTTCGAACGGATCCGCCAGTTGGCGGAGGAGTGAGAAATCTGTATATCTCATAAGTTCAATTCGTTAAACTGATTTCTCCCCGCCAAATGACGGGTCGAAACGACATTTTTTTCTATTTTGCAGAACTCTGTATCTGGCTATAATAAGGAAAAGGTGCATGAGGAACATTATTTTGCTACTGGTGTTATTGATGCCATTTTGCTGGCACTGCGGGGGATCGTTACCCGAGATGCATTATTATCTGATCGATTATCCGGTCACCAGCCAGAGCGATAGGGTGGAGGTAGTCCGACCGGTTGTCATTGGCGTGGCCAGATTGGATGCGGCGCCACTCTACCGCGAGGAGCGGCTGGTGTACCGTGATTCGCCGTACGAAGGGAAATACTATCATTATCATCGCTGGATTGCCAGCCCCGGGCAGATGATTGCCGATAAGTTGATCGAGCACTTGCGGGCATCGAACCGTTTTGCACAGGTGGTGGCGTTTCCTAAGTATTCACGAGTGGATTTTGTGTTGCAGGGAATCATCAATGCGCTGGAGGAGTGGGATGAGGATGGGCAGTGGTATGCGCGGGTGCAACTGTCATTTGAACTGATGGATAGCAAAACGAGCGAGCTTGTCTGGCAAAAGACACTGGTGCAGAAGAATCGGGTGACTGAAAAGCAGCCGGCGGCGGTAGTCGCTGGGATCAATCTGGGGGTACAACAGTGTATTGAGACACTGGAACAGGAGTTAGCGGCGTACTTTTTAAAATAAAAACGCGCTGTTTAAAAAAACTTCTTGACAAATAGGTTTTTTTTTTGTATTATTACGCCAACTTGATGGAAGGGCTTCCATTATTTTGGAGTAATTGCATGAGCGTCACCATTTATGACGTTGCGAAAAAAGCGGGTGTCGGCATTGGTACGGTTTCCCGAGTCATTAACAACAGCCCTCAAATTTCCCCGAGTACACGAATCAAAGTCCAGCAGGTCATTCGCGAGCTGAAATACCAGCCATCGGCCATGGCGAGAAGTTTAGCTCGCAAAAAGTCCAATATCATCGGTTGTGTCGTCCCACGTTTTACTGGCTATTTCTATTTCGAAGTTCTCAACGGTATCCAGCAGGCGCTCAGCAATTCCGGTTACGACCTCATTCTTTACAATATTGATAAATTAGAAAAAAAAGACGAAATTCTCAAACGCACCATTCGCGAACGCAAGGTCGATGGCGTGCTATTGATCTCGCTGCCGATTTCTGATAAACTGGCGGCTCGTTTTGTCGAAGCCAAATTGCCGATAGTTTTGGTCGATAGTTATCATGAGGCGCTCGATTCGATTACGGTTGAAAACAAGGAAGGCGCATTCCTGGCCACTGAATATTTGATTCGGCTGGGACATCGAAGAATTGGCATGATCAATGGGTGTCTTTCCAGTGTTCCGGCGATGAATCGATTGGCAGGATTCAAGGCGGCTTTGCAGCACTATCATATTACCTACAACGATCAGTTGATCATCAATGTGGAAACCAATGGCGATCCGAATATCTTAGAGAACGACGGTTTCAATAAATTGGCAGGCTATAAGGGCATGTGCCGATTATTGGCGCTCCATGAAAATCGGCCAACCGCGGTTTTTGTGTCCAGTGATATCCAGGCGACCGGCGCAATTCGGGCAATTCATGAGCATGGTTTGAAAATTCCTGGTGATCTGGCAATCATCGGATTTGATAATATTGAACTATCGGAGTACCTGGGCTTAACGACTGTGCATCAGCCGATGTATGAAATGGGGACGGTGGCTGCCAATCGCCTGATTGCCAAAATCACTGGGGATGCTACCGATAGTTTCAAGACCATTTTTCCCACCAACTTGGTGATTCGAGATACTTGTGGCCAATGCTGTAACCCGTAATTCGCAAGAGAAGATGAGCTGAAGCCTGAATGCAGTGGATGATTCGGGGCTGCATGCCGTGCAGGGGATAGTAGTAGACATAGTATTTTGTGAAAGCAAGAAGTGGTCGCTTGCAAATACATTCTTTGAAAAAGCATAGCAATTAGGATGCTGAGTATTGTGGCATGGCTTCACCGGTTAAGCAAATGATCGAATGAAATTTTCGACTGTTTTTGAGAATGGAATCCATAGATAACTATGGCGAGTATTACCCAACAACTACTCTCTAATTTACAGGTGAATGGTCGGCCAATCGCATTTTTAATTTATGTGGTATGGCTGTCGCTTATTTTGGGAAATTGCGAAGCTATTCGGAAAAATCCTGATGCGCTGGCCGTCGTGGGTAAGAAAGTTATCGATAAAAACTATTTCGCCAAACGCTATCGCGAGTTCCGCCAACGAACCGGTGCCACCGATAATGGCCTGGCGCGGCGGAGCATGTTGAATAATTTGATTGCCGAAGAGTTGCTGATCATGGAAGCTCGCCAGCGCGGCTATGATCGCGATGGGATCGGGCGGCAGGAACTTGAGCGAATAAAAATCCAGGAACTCTTGAGTTCCTATCACCAACGATTCATTACCAGCCAGGTTACGACCACTGATGATGAACTAAAACGACTTTTCCTCAACTTAAATACCAAATTAAAAGCTCGCCATCTTTATGCACCTACCCGCCGCCAGGCTGATTCTCTCTATCAATTATTGCAGCAAGGTGTCACCTTCGAGGAAATCGCCAAAACCACTTTTCACGATCCTGCGTTGCGAGAATCCGGCGGCTTGCTCGGCTATTTCACTGTGGATGAAATGGACCCGTCGTTTGAAGAAGCGGCGTTTGCGTTGAAGGTGGGCGAAATATCTCCACCGGTCCGAACCAATGATGGCTATAGCATCATACGGGTGGAGGATCGCATCAGTAAACCGCTATTGACCGAAACGGAATTTGCCAGGCAGCGACATAAATTGCAGACTTATTGGAAAAAACGAAAAATCGCCCAGGCAGCTCAGCGTTATGCTGACTCCCTTCGCAGCACCCTACAAATTACTTTCAATGATGCTGTTATTCATGAGCTCTTTGAAATCATGAGAAAGCAGCAGCCATCCACCACCAATGAATCGGGGCCGGAGATCGATAGGGTTATCCCGCTATCCCCAAATACAATTGTGGTACAATCCAGAATGGGTGGATGGAGTCTTGAAGATTTTCAGAACGCAGCGCAATATACCTCGCCCAAGGAACGCAGTTGGATCAGAAATGAAGAAAATCTGAAAGATTTCATCGCTGGCTTGGTGATTCGCTCGTTTATTTTGGAGCAAGCGAAACAGGCCAAATTGCATAAGACATCGGCTTACCAGCAGGTGGTTGCTGAAAATTTTGACACCGCGCTACTGGAACGCATCGAGCAAGACCTGTACCAGGAATTTGAAATTCCTGAGGACACATTGCGACACTACTATGAGCGAGACCCTCAATTATTTGCCGAACCTCCACGTGTGCAGTTACAACAGATCCAGTTGATGGATAAAGAAAAGGCCAATTTCATCCAGGCGCAGCTTGTAGCGGGGAAGAATTTCGCTGATTTGGCCAGACGGTATTCGGATGACCCGCGCACCGCTCAAGTTGGGGGCGATCTGGGCTATTTGGGGCCGAACGATTTGGGTGCCTATTCCAAGCAGGTGTTGGCGCTAAAAATCGGCGAGTGGATTGGCCCCCTGGAAATTAATTCCTCTTATGTGTTTTTAAAGTGTGTGGACAAGATACCGCCCAAAATGCGCCCTTATGAGGCGGTCAAGGCGGAGGTAGAAAAAACAGTTCGAACATTACAGTGGGAACAGGTACGTCAGGAGAGGCTTGCTAAGTTGCGTAGTGCGATACCGGTTACCTCTTTTCCTGAAAAATTAATGACCATTCAAGTGAACTAGCTAAGGGCAAACTGGCTATGAACAAAAAACATGTTTTCAGTCTCGCAGCAATTCTGATCGGTTTGATGATCACGACTGCTCTTCTGGCACAAAATTCTGGCAAAATTGTTGGCACGGTGAAAGATGCTGAAACCGGCCAGCCGCTGCCGGGCGCTAATGTGATCATCGAAGGTACGATGTTGGGAGCGGCCAGCGATCTGGATGGCAAATTTGTCATCATGCGAGTGCCGCCCGGTCGATACACCCTGGTCGCCAATTTCATTGGCTACCAGCGGATCTATTTGCAGAATGTTCAGGTGCTCACGGATCTGACGACTACCGCCAATTTTGCGCTAAAGCCTGAGGCCATTGCTGGACAGGAGGTGACCATCGTGGCCGAGGCGCCGGTGATTCGAAAAGATCTCACCTCGGTTGAAGCCCGAGTTCAGGCCGATGACATTAAGAAAATGCCGGTGCAGGAATTGGGAGACCTATTGAACATTCAAGCGGGTATTACCCGGGATGCCGGTGGCGCCATTCATATCCGCGGCGGCCGCTCGACAGAAGTTTCCTATCTTGTCAATGGCATTAGCATTACGGATGATTTCTCGCGTACGCAGGCATTGCAGGTGGAAAATGAATCGGTGCAGGAACTGCAGGTCATTAGTGGCACCTTCAATGCTGAATATGGCAATGCCATGAGCGGTGTGATCAATGTGGTCACCAAAACTGGTGGCAACCAACTGCAGGGCAATCTGGAAGTCTGGGGCGGCGACTATATCAGTAATCGCAGCGACATTTTCTGGAACATCGATAACTACAAACCTACCGATATCTACAATATTCAAGGTTCATTAAACGGGCCTATCATTAAAAACAAAGTCTCCTTTTTCCTCACTGGTCGCAAGTGGCGCAACGATGGTTGGCTGTATGGGCCTAATGCCTATCTCCCGCAGGGGCGTAGTGCCATAGTTAATGGCGACACCATTGCCGTGCGCGGAGATAGCAGTGCCGTGGCCATGAATTATAACGATCGCTGGAGCGGACAGGCCGCACTGGAATGGCAGATCGCCACCCCTCTGAAGTTCCGCATCGACGCACTCGGCAGCTTTGAAAAACGACGTTACTACAATCACTTCTACAAATGGAATCCGAACGGCGACAAAGGCGACAAGGAAAAGGGTTTTAGTTTAATTCCCAAGTTCACCTATTTGTTGGGAAAAACGACCTACGCTGAGCTAACATTGGCCTACAAATATAATGATCTGATTTCAAAATTATACGAGGATTACGACGATCCGCGTTACGTCCATCCCGATTCGCTGAATACGGGTGCCCAACAATTCGCTAAGGCTGGTACCAATTTGGGTTGGTTCGAACGGCACAGTTTGAGTCGCATTGCCAAAGGGGAGCTAACCAGTCAGGTCACCAAACGGCATCAAATGAAAACGGGAGTAGAATTTCAGTTCGATAAGGTCTTCTATAACGACATCACGTTGATTCCCAAAGTGGATGAAAACGGGATCCAGGTCGAACCGTTTACGCCATTCATTGACGATATTTCCACGTTTACTCATAACGAATTCACACGCAAACCATTCAAATTCGCCGGCTATATCCAGGATAAAATCGAATATGAAAGCTTAATCATTAATCTCGGCTTGAGGTATGATTATTTTGATGCCAATGGCAAAATCCCCAGCGATCCTGAAGATCCCAATATTTTTAATCCCTTCAAGCTGAACAATATCTATCGGGATCTCAATGGGAATGGTGTGATCGACCTGGATGAGCGCGTCGCTGAAAATGAATTGACGGTTGCCGAGCGAGAACGATACTGGTACAAAAATACCACCCCCAAGACACAGCTCAGTCCGCGGCTGGGTGTTGCCTATCCCATCACCGAACGGGGCGTGATTCACTTTTCCTATGGCATTTTCCAGCAGATCCCCGAATACTATCGCCTATACATTGGTGATCAGATTAAACTGTCAAAGTCCGCGGGAACCTACGGGCCCTACGGCAATCCCGACCTGAAGCCAGAACGGAATACGATGTACGAATTGGGATTGAAACAGCAGATCACCGATGAGCTGGTGATCGATTTGACCGGGTTCTATCGCGATATCCGCAACTGGATTTCCACCAGTCCCATCAAACCGACGATTCTTAGCGGCGTGGCATACGTGACATTTAATAATCGGGACTTCGCCAATGTGCGAGGCATTACGCTGTCGCTGGATAAGAAATTTACCAGCAACTATGCGTTCACAGTTGACTACACCTTCCAGATTGTGGAAGGTACAAATTCCAATCCCGAGCAGGAATTTTATTCCCAGCAGGGCGGAGCTGAACCGACCAAGATTTTGACGCCACTCGATTGGGATCAGCGGCACTCGCTGAATGCCAATTTATTCGTAGGCGGCAATAGCTGGGGCAGTAGCTTGATCACCCGCTTTGCTACCGGCCAACCTTACACACCGGTTTCAGTAACGGCTACTCGCACCGGTCAGAGCATTCTGGCGGGGCTGCCCAATAACAGTCGAAATAAACCCAATATCTTTTCCGTCGATTTCAATCTCTATAAGAATTTCATGATCAACAAGTTGAATGTCCAGGTCTTTATGAAGATTTTCAACCTGTTTGATGCCGAAAATCCAGTGGTGGTTTACGGTGATACGGGGCGGCCGGACTATACGCTGCTGCTGTTGGCGCAGGCAGCACAGGCAGATCCGACCTGGTTCGACAATCCCTCTTACTATTCTGAACCACGTCGCGTGCAAATTGGTACACGAATTGGTTTTTAATTAATCATAAAACAGGTAAAGGTTATGAATCCAATTAAAAATTATCGCTCAATTCTGATGACGATGGTCAAATTTCTCAGTGTGATTTTGTTGCTGGCGGTTTCCGTGGTCGAAGCGCAGATCACCAATTATGTCCCTTCTGATAATCGGGCCGATCCCAATTTTCGGCGCCGATCCAACCTGGACGGCAACAATGTCCGGGTGACGATTCACAATTTTGGGGTGAATGGCAACGAGGGCAGCGAACCAGGACAGTGGGGGTTTGAATGGCCTAAAAATACCAATCGCACGTACATCTGGTTTGTCTCCATCTGGCTGGGCGGCGAGGTTTACAACGATCTGGGCGAGAAAATAAATATTGCCGAGGTATCCACCTCGCGCAGCAGCCCGGCTGGTGATCCCTGGAGTTTGCAGCCGGTGCCTGGTTTTCTCAATCCCGATCACCCCAAGAAGGAAATTGCTCGCAGCGATGATCCCACCAGTTGGCCACGTGCGGCGGATGGTGGCTGGCGCGACAAACGAGACGATCCCAACGATCCGGGCTGGATCAATTCCTGGAACGGCTTTTTTGGCAAAAATGTGTTCAATGCCGATCTGGAGATGTTTTATCGCTGTTCGGATGATCTTTATACTCGTTACAATTATATTCCAGACGCTACCGATCCCACCCGCGGCGGCCTGGGCTTGTTGATGGATGTCCGAGCGCTGGCATGGACCCAGATTCTTATCAATGATGTGACCTTTTTTATTAACGATATTAAAAATGACGGCACACGACGGGTTGGCAAGACGGTGTTTAGTATCTGGGTGGCCGATCTGGTAGGTGGCGATTCCAATGATGACGAGCCCTACGTGGATTTGCAGACCAATATCGCCTTTATCACGGACCACGATCGCGTGGGTACTGATCCCTGGGCGGGCGGTCTGGTCGGTCTCGGCGCGATTAAATTCATCGAAACTCCTGGCAATCAATTTGATGGCATCGACAATGACGGCGATGCCGATCTCCATCCTGAACTTCTAAATAGCATTGCCGGCAATGTCGATGAGCGCATTCCGCTATTCACAGCACAAGATTTTGGACCTAAGCGGCTGAATCCAGGGGATAAAATCGTCTTAATTGATTCGCTGACTTTCGATCGCTTGGTGGTGACGTATCCCCTCGGCGGTGGCCCGGTGAAATCACTGGGGCGTATCATTCAGTTGCCGCCCGAAGGCATTACGGTGGAAGAAGACACCTCTTTCAACTCCATCGATGACGATCTGGATGGTTTGATTGATGAAATGGTAACCTTGCATCTTCAACGGTTTGACGATATTACGCAGACGACACGGCCGGTTCGGTACATCAACTATCTGTCGTTTGCCGTGGGCGATACTATCAAACGTGGCTTCATCGTTGCTGGTAAGGCTGCTGAACAGACTTATGCCAATGTGGCGCCGATGATCGATGAATCGCGTGATGACGGCTTTGATAATGACCGTGACTGGAATATGTTCCAGGATGATTTAGGGCTCGATGGCGCCGAGGAGACTGGCGATCAGGGCGAAGGCGATGGCCGGCCCTCCAGCGGGTTTGGAACTGATCGCCCTGGCGAGCCGAATATCGATAAAACCGACGTCAGCGAAACGGATCTGATTGGTATTACCGGTGCGCTGCAATATCCAGCATTCAGCATCAATTTCTCGACCATCAAAGACGAAGCGCTGATGTATCGCTATATGCGTCCGGGCTTCTTCAGTCTGCCGCGGCGAACCGGCGAGTACGACCTGAATGTCTCGTCAGGATATTTTCCACTCAATCCGGGTGAGCGGCAGCGGATGGCGGTGGCGGTAGCCATGGCTGGCGATGGCGTAACCAAAATGGATGATATTGAGAGCGCGATCCGAAAACAGAAGCAGGCGCAGATTGCTTATGAATCCGATTATCGTTTTGCGCAGGCCCCGTTGCAGGTGACGGTCACCGCGGTGCCAGGCGATGGCAAGGTGACGCTGTACTGGGATGACGCTGCTGAGAAATCGGTCGACAATTTTATCAAGCGACTCGATCTGCCTAATGCCGATGAAATGTCGCATGACTTTGAGGGCTATCGCATCTATCGCGCTACCGATGCCGCCATGCGCGATCCCATGGTGATCACCGATGGCGATGGCAATGCCATCCTGCGCAAGCCAATTGCCCAATTTGATTTAAAAGATGGCAGAAAAGGTTATCACCCCATCGATATCTTTGGCGTGAAGTTCTGGCTGGGCAAAGATAGCGGTTTGCAACATACGTTTGTGGACTCGGGTTTGGTGAATGGTCAACGCTATTTTTACGCGGTGACGGCCTACGACTATGGCTATCCCGAGGCGGAAATTGCACCGACTGAAACGCCGATTCGGATCGATGTGGATGCCCAGGGGAATATTACCACGGGCACCAACGTTGTGGTGGTTCGCCCCCGAAAACCGGTGGCCGGCTACCTGCCCTCTGAAGTGGCAAGTTTTGAACACATTCGTGGGACCTCAACCGGTGAAATTGCCTTTAAAATCATCGATCCCCGTTGGGTAAAGAATGGCTATGAATATGAGTTGACCTTTCAAGATACGTTGATCATCGGTAAGGTGCTCGATGTGTTGACGACAAAGAACTTTACGTTGACCAACCTTACCACCAATACAGTCCTGATCGATAAAAGCACCCAATTGGCATCGGATGTGGAACAGCCGATCATCGATGGTTTTCGGTTATCTTTTCATAATGAAGAACGGGTCCGCGTTGATCCCGCCAAGTCGAGGTGGTCGAGCCCTGAAATCTATGAATTCCAGTTCAGTCCGGTGCAATTTTTGACCATTAAGGGCATTCAGAATCCGGCTGACTATCAAATCGTCTTTGGAGAAGTGGGAATTGCCACATCGAAAGATACCTCGATCAGCTTTGTGAAATTGCCGGCCAAGGCGGTCAATTTTCAAATTTTTAATTTAGCCGAAGGCCGAAAACCAGTGCAATTTGCCTTTGCCGAAGTTCATGGCAATGATGGCAAATTTTCCATCGATCCCAAAAATGCTAATTTGACCGATGTGATCATGTTTTTGGAGCCGAATAGCAAAGGGAAATTGGTCTACACGTGGCAATTGTTGTTGAATATCCAGCCGCCCAACGGCCGAAATCCCGAAGCCGGCGACACATTGAATCTTTATCTCAAGAAGCCGTTTCTTTCCAGCGATGTCTATCGTTTCAAAATGCGTGGCGAATCGCTCTCGAAAGACCTGGCCAAGGATCAGCTCAGTCGGATTCGGGTGGTGCCCAATCCCTATATTGCGGCTGAATCGTGGGAGCCATTTAATACCTATTCCAGTGGCCGCGGGCCGCGTGAAATTCATTTCATTAATTTGCCGCCCCAATGCACTATTCGCATATTCAACGTTTCCGGCGAATTGATCGCCAAATTGGAGCACAATAGCGGCATTAACAATGCCACTGAGATCAATGGCCTGGATCGCCTGACTGATGGCAGCGATAGCGGATTGAACAATGGCACTGCGATCTGGAATTTGCTCAGCAAGGATAATTTAGAAATTGCCTATGGTGTTTATGTATACCATATCTCGGCACCGGGGATCGGTGAAAAGACAGGCACGTTTGCCATTATCAAATAATCTGATGGAATGCTTTCGCTGATGATGCAGCTTGGCTTAGATGGACCAAAAGATGCAGTACACAAAGCTGGTAAAGCCAAATCCATCAGATGCAATTGTTGTTGGCCGGATTTAACGGATCCGGCGGGTAAGGTCAAATTATTAAACAGCGAAAAAGATGACTAAAAAAGAGTATTGAAAAATGAAGACCATGACAAGGATTCAGAAACAACCAGCTCTTATCGGGCTTCTCGTTGTTTTATTGCTGATCATGCTCGAGGTTGACGGTTATGCTCAGGAGGTGAAAAAGGTGGGCACCACGGCTGCGGCGTTTTTAAAGATACCAGTCGGAGCTCGAGGCGCAGCATTGGGGGGGGCTTTTGTGTCCCTGGCCGATGATCCCAGCGCCATCTATTGGAACCCGGGTGGATTATCTCGCAATGAAAAATATGCTCTAATGGTAGACCATTCTCCATGGCTGCCAGGATTGAGCTATAATTTCTTTGGAGTCGTCGTCCCCATGCAGGCCGCGGGCACATTGGGCATCAGCGTAACTGCATTGACCACTGAAGAGATGGATGTCACCACACCAGCCAATCCTATGGGGACTGGTGAAAAATTTGATGCCTCGTCCATGGCCGTGGGCTTCTCTTACGGCCGGAGCTTAACCGATCGCTTCTCCATTGGGGGGACGTTCAAATATTTGACCGAACGGATTTTCAACTCCAAAGCGACCGGCCTGGCGTTTGATATTGGTACGATCTACGATACGCCACTGGAAGGACTTCGATTGGGCGTGAGCGTCTCCAATTTTGGCTCCAAAATGCGCATTGATGGCGAAGATCTGAATGTCCGCGTGGACATTGCGCCAGACAAGTTGGGCAACAATCAGAGCGTGGTCGGTCGTTTGAAAACCGAACGCTTCGATCTGCCGCTGATCATGCGGCTCGGCCTGTCCTACGACGCCATCAAGTCAAAAAATTTGCGGCTCACGCTGGCCGCCGATGGCATCAATCCCAGCGATAATGCCCAGAGCATCAATTTGGGCACGGAGATATCCTTTTTGAATGACAAGCTGGTGCTGCGCGGGGGCTATAGCGAGGCATTTCTTGAGGATCAGGAGAAGGGATTGACCTTTGGGGCCGGTCTACGAACGCCGATTGCTAATGGCGTCATGTTTGGGGCGGGATATGCGTTTCAAAACTTCTTACACTTGAGCAATGTGAACCATTTTACGTTGACGCTGTCTTTCTGATGTGACAGATAACCAGAAAATTGGCGAGTTTTATCAATTGTCACTATTTTGCTATCAGGTCTTTGATAGGATAAACGCATCAGTAAATTTAATTCACCAAAAACCTGAACTGTTTAGATAGCCGCTCTGATTCGTCCTGATAGCAATCTAACTCGTTCGCCGAATTGATTGCATTTTGGATTCGGTGGGTGGGGCAGGTTGTGAATTTGACGTTCGGAGTGACGTACAGCTTTGAAATTGACAAGAGTTCAGGTATTAACTCATTTTACTTGGAGGTAGTCTTATGCACCAAAAAATTACCACTTTTTTTGCCATCGCGCTGCTGGCGTTGGCGCTTGTCTGGAGCAGCAACGCCTCAGCGCAAACCGTTAAGGTTACCCTGTTGTTCAATTCGTCCACTGTTCTGGATACCCTGGGCACCAATGGTTTTGTTGAAGTCCGCGGTGCCCTGAATAACTGGACAACTGGCCCGGTGTTACCGGGTGGGAAAAACATTGGCTGGGATAAATCGTCGGATCTGGATATGGTGAATATCGGCGGCGATTACTGGTCAGTGACATTCGATATGTATCCCGATGACACCCTGCGTTACAAGTTCTGGACTGGCCATACGGCTGATATTGGCACCAGTCCCAATGGCGGCTGGGAAGGCCCATTTGATAATACGATTGCGGACACGCGGATTTTGATTACCGCAGCCAAGGATACTATTGTGCCGGTGCAATATTACAATCCGGATATCGGCCTTGGACCGCAACCGCAGTATAAAATGCCGTTTGCGCCCAAGCCTGATAGCGTGGCAATCTATTTTCGGGTGAATATGGGCGGAGAAATGGAAGCCGAACGCTTCAATCCAACCGTCAATGGCCCAATTGGTCTGCGCGGCGATCCCACTGCGTCAGCGGGTGTATTGGATTGGGGTAGCACCAAGGTTCTGCTGAAATGGGAAGAAAAAAGTGTTTACAATGGTTCATTCTGGTCTGGCGTAGCTTATTTCCCCAAAGCTGCAGTGACTGCTGGCGCGACGCAGGAGTTCAAATTCTATGCTGAAAACACCAAGGATTTCAGTTGGGAAGATGGCGGCAATCACAAGTTCACTTATCCGGTAGGATTGAAGGACACTACCATTCACTGGACCTGGTTCAGTGACAAAAAGATCAAGGGTGTGCAGCCTATCGAGAGCATTATCACCTGGCGCGTGAGCACCGAAGCGCTGGAGGCTCTTGGCCTCTTCAATCGCGGTCTGAAGGACAGAATTATTGTTCGCGGACCTCGAGGGTGGAATTTTGATCAGGCCATCGAACTTTTCTACCAGCCACTGTTACAGGAATGGACCTCTGCGAATGAGGTTTTTAAACTTCCTCCAGGAACGGAAATTTACTACAAGTATTTTATTGCGTGGGATTCTTCGCGCGTCGATCCAAACAGTCCCAATTATATTCCCAACATCACGTTGGACAATGGTTGGGAAGAGCCGGCAATTACCGGTGGCGGCAACCGAACTCACGTTTTCCAGAATGCTGCGGAGCAGACCGCTGTGGGTGATTTTGGTTTTGAACGACAATTTTTCAACAGCGTGCCTGCCAATGGCGTTTTCAATAAAGACCTAACGGTTACCTGGAATGTGGATATGCGCAATGCCACCAATCCGGACTCCAATGCCGCCAATGCCAGTAACCTATTCCGGCCGGGCACCGATAGCGTTTTTGTCCAATGGGATGGCGAATTGCTGGCAGTCACGCAAGGTCAAAACATGTGGGGCGGCCGCTTCCTCGAATTGAAGGATCCGGACGGCGATATGATCTATTCTGGCTCCTACACCATTAAAGTTTCGCCCAAGTACCCCAATGGCTGGTATCAGCTTGGCTACAAGATTGCCTACTCGACCAAAGAGGCTGGTGTGTATGTGGTTAATACGGGCGGCGGTGTGGAACGAGGCCGACGCTACATGCAGTACATCCATCCGGATAAAATTCTTGAAGGGACACCCTGGCCGATACCTGTTTGGCCAGATTCTTATAATCTGCCGGTGGTATCCTGGCGTGATACCAAACTGTTCGTGGAATATCCGCCGCCAGATCTCACAAAACCAATGGCTGTAACGGATAAGGGCGCCAACTTGCCGCTGGAATTCGCACTGGAACAAAATTATCCCAACCCATTCAATCCCAGCACGACGATTAATTACACTATGGCGAAGAACGCTCGCGTGAGCATTAAGGTGTACAACGTCAATGGGCAGTTGGTCGCCACCCTGGTGGATGGGAACCAAGCCCAGGGTCGCTACTCGGTGAAATGGACTGGACAGGATGCCGCTGGTAGAGACGTCAGTTCCGGCATCTACTTCGTCAAGATGGTCACCGGCAATTTCAGCCAGCTTCATAAGATGATGTTGATCCGTTAAGCTCAAATAGTATTTTGAGATATCCTCAATTCAGAGAAAGGGTGTGAACTTTTGGGGTTCACACCCTTTTTATTGACTGTTTTTAAAAAATCATCCGCTATTTTTTGAAGATAAACTCACAATGCAGAAAAGACGTTTGCAGGCATGGATTGTCATCAGCTTAGCTATTGCCATGGTGAAATTTTGCCTGGCTGGTGATAACAATCTCGTCGATAAAACCAATATTCAATTCATTAAAGGCGCCGATATCTCATTCATTCCCCAGATTGAGGACAATGGCGGTGTCTATAAAGAATTCGGGACTCCCAGGGATCCGATAGAGATTTTTAAAGAGCATGGATTCAATTACATCCGACTGAAGCTATGGCACGCGCCAGCGGATGGCTACAATGGTCTCGACAAAATCCTTTACATGGCCCTGCGCGTCAAAGCGCTTGATTTGAAATTGCTGCTGGATTTTCATTATTCTGACACCTGGGCTGATCCCGGTCATCAGCAAAAGCCTCGGGCCTGGCAAAATATTTCATTCGACGCGTTGAAAGATAGCCTGTATCACTACACCAAAAAGGTGATTCAAGCATTGGATCGCCAGGGAACTCCGCCAGCGATGGTCCAGATTGGCAATGAGATCAATTCGGGGTTATTGTGGAACGATGGTCGGATTGGCGGTTCATACGATCCTAATTGGGCCAATTTTGCGGCATTGATAAAAGAAGGAATTCGAGGTGTCCGCGAGAGCTGTGCCCTGGGCGATTCGATCAAAATTATGATCCATATTGCCAACGCCGCCAACAACACCAGCAATCGCTGGTTCTTCGACAATCTGCTGGCCAATAGCGTCAATTTCGATATCATTGGCCTTTCCTTTTACCCCTGGTGGCATGGGACGCTCAATCAGGTCAAAAGCAATTTGAATGATCTCGCTGGCCGCTACAAGAAAGATATTGTCATCGCCGAATATGCCTATCCCTGGACCTTGCAGTGGTTCGACAATCAAAACAATATCGTAGGCAGCCAGAACCAGCTTCATGCTGGCTATCCAGCCTCAGTCGATGGACAGGCCTCATTCATTCGCGACTTAATGAAAATCATTCGGCAAACCAGGGATGGGAGAGGAATCGGCCTATTTTATTGGGCACCGGAATATATTTCCGCTCCCACTTTTTTATCCAATTGGGAAAATAATACGCTATTTGATTTTCAGGGAAATGTGCTGCGATCGATGGATGTGTTTCTCGAAGAGCCGGACACTCTGGCGCCGATCAACGTGAGGATGATCGTTAATACAGCGACAAACTGGGATACACTGGCGCCGTATCATTTTGTCCAGATTCGGGGTGAAGTGCAAGGTATTTCCTATCTCATTTTGCCTGATGGCAAAAAAGTTACCTGGGATGTGGGTTCGGACCTGGTGATGAATAATATCGGCGGCGACTACTGGCAGGTGGAATTTCAAATGTATCCCGGTGATAAACTATCCTACAAAATTTGGTCCGGATACAGCCGCAGCCAGCCAACCTACCAACGCCTCGGCTGGGAAGGCCCCATCACTCCCTTTGAGGGTTCATCAGATAACACGCGGATTTTCGTTGCGGGCAGGAATGATACCACGATTCAGGTTCAATATTACAATTCCAGCAGCGAGCCGAGACTGCAATATTGGCAGCCATTCCGCCATCCACAGGATTCGGTAGCTGTTTACTTCAGGGTCAATCTTGGCGGGGTCATAAAAAGTGGCCGCTTCGATCCCGCAGTCAATGGACCTGTGGGAGTACGAGGGGACCCGATCGCTTCTGGTGGCTGTCTGGATTGGTCGCAGACAAAGCTTGTGTTGCAGCGGGAGGAATATAGCGTTGCCAGGGGCTCCTTTTGGTCAGGCGTCTGCTATATTCCCAGATATTCCATTCAACCTGGCCAGAAGCTGACCTATAAGTTTTTCATCGAAAATGATACACAGAATGGCTGGGAAAACACAATTGCCAATCGCGAGTTGTGGTACACAACCACATTGACCGAATTAGGGAGAGATACCACCCTGCATTGGGTATATTTTGATAATTTGAACACGCAGGTTGGGGTGGAAAATTTATCAACAGATACTCCAGCTAAATTTTCTTTGCGGCAGAATTTTCCCAATCCATTTAATGCTAGTACCAAAATTCAGTATCAATTGGCCCGCAGCGGATGGGTGACGATGAAGATCTACAACCTGGAAGGTGAAGAAGTAATTACTTTGGTTAGTCGACATCAACCTCCCGGTGACTATTCAGCTTCATGGGATGGCCGAGATGCCCGGGGAATGCCGGTAGCCAGCGGGATCTATTTTTGTCGCTTGAGCCAGGATGAATTGTCAGCTATCAATAAGCTCGTTCTGGTGAAGTAACCGGCGATTTGGTCTGAAAGAGCTGAGATCCATATTTTTTAGCTTAAAGTGAAAAATGCAGCTTGGGTGTTAATCGCGTCCATTGCAGATTAGATCAATCGGTAATTCCAAAGGTATTCGTTTATGCAAACCTTGTGAGGCAGGAGCATCAAGCTTTTTTATTGTTGATCAAACCAAAATCCTATTGATAGAGGTACCGTTGATTTCAATCTATTGGCCTTTTGCTGTTGTCGTTTCAAAAATCCACTTTTGCGACGACCTTTTCATTTAAAATCATCTTGCGCTTCAAACATACTCGCATAAAACTAATCTCGCCGCTTAGATTCTGTCAATTATTCTATCGAACTTTTTACATGATCAGAAAAAATGAAAATTGCTAACCGGTGACAAATAGCCATGCGTTCGATTTGTATGACTTCCATCTATTTTTTCGCCAACCTCTTTATCGCCCCCCATAGCGACCTTGCTTCAGGATGTTTTTCCAACAAATCTTGCAAATGCTCCACCACATGTTGTTCCTGTCCCATTTCTCTTGCCGATTTGATCACCATATTGATGAAACTCGGAATCAAGAAGTATTTTAACGGCATCTCCAAAAAGATCGAGAGCGCTAAATCATATTTGCCCCATTTGTAATAGACATAGCCCAGGCGGCTTTTATAAAATTGATCGGGATCGTGTTTCAAAATTTCTTTAAAATATTGCTCCGCCTTGTCATATTTTCCTTCATTCAAAAATTTCTCAGCCAACTCTTTCAGCAGCAATGGCTCGTCTTTAGTGGTCGAGTATTTGATCGATTTCTCCCACTGCTGGGCTGAGATGCCCTTTAATTCGGTCTGAAATTTCAGCTTCTGGGATTTGTACTGGTCAGGCTGACTGCTATGATTGATGGCTGCGTCGATCAGGTCCATGGCCTTGTCATACTTCTTGAGCGCTTTCTTGATCAAAAATCCAAGAAAATTCAATTCAGGCTTATCGAACAATTTGGGGATGGTTTGATCGAAATAGTACTCTGCCTGATCATATTGTTTCAAACGATAATGCTCATTAGCGAGGCGCCAGCCCACATGCGGATCTTTATTGGCATTGTAGAGGTTGGTGAAAATCTTGAGGGCATCTTTGTTCTTATTCATTGCCACCAGCAGATCGCCCTTGCGGCTAAGGAAGAAATAATTATCAGGATCTTTTTTGAGAAGTGCATCGATGATCTTGTGGGCTTTTTCATAAGAACCCTTTTTTAAATAAACATCGAAAAAGGCTCCCTGGACATATTGATCATCAGGATGCTCGGCGATTAATTCATTTAAAATTTTTTCTGCTTCATCGAATTTTTTCAGGCGAATGAGCTCTCGGACATCTCGAAGGTCTAAGAATGATTTTTTAATGGGCATGATATTTTTCATTCTTATTAATTTTTGGAATTTGTCAAGTTGCAATATAGTGAATAATTTTTATGAAATCAATTCAATTTTCAGCTTGAGTGGTAATGCTTTGCTGGCAAGTTTAATACAGTCCACTGTGGGTTAGGCTGCAAAATTCAATGGCGCATCAGTACAGGGGAGAGGCGGCTTTGTGAATAGTAAATTGCCGCTAATCGGTTAATTTGGTCGTTGCAAATTTTTTTCCAAATATCGGAATTGCCGTTCAATGGCTGACCTACATAGCGCCAGAGTGCAGCTATCAATCTTCAAGGGAATAGCTTTGCCCCTCAATCGCATGCCCATCCACCGATTGTGGCTCCGATCCAAAGTTGACGATGATACGCTTGCCATTGCTGAATACCGTTTCTTCAAGGTCGGGATTATCATTTATAAAACGGTGCGATTCCATCGCCGTCATCCCGATCTGCTCATGCCAGCGGTCGACATGAAAAGTCATGCTGAAAATCGCTTCATCCATTCGGGTGGGCGCAAAACCGACCGTCTGATCTGAGCTATGATTCCCAACCTGGCCAAATTCTGGCCTCATGGAAAATAACAGCAGATAGCCCCAGAGCATATCCTCCAGCCATTTGGGATAGGGCTTATTCTGGGTGAAGGTGATATAGCGAGCTGCAAAGGCGGCGTCGTGAAATACCAATGACCAGAGGGGGATGGTCTCGCCAGGTTTTCGTTCATGGCGGTTCTCGAACCAATGGCAATAAGGCACCCCAAAATCGGCGCCTTCTTCGCTGCCGACCAGCGGTCTTTGATCAAAATAGAATTTGAGGATCTCCGACTTCAATTCACGGTCCTGAAGCCGTGTCAGCGTATTGCCTGGCTCGAAGGATTGGAGCAATTTGGCCGCTGTTACAGTATCCAGAAACATGGCCTGGGGATGCAATAATTTTATCTTTTCCCAATTGCGTTTCACATATTTCAAGCTATCTCTGGAATTCAGCATGTAGGCTTGTCCGCCAGCCCAGAGCCCGCCGTGCACCAGACTGCCATCGGGGCGACGCAACACGCCATTGGGAAAACTGGGGACGTGGTCGTAAATATCCTGGTAATTATCGTGCAGGCAAAAGGGAATCGTCGGATCGGAAGCCATCAGTTGGGCTAATTCTCGATAGTCCCCCAGATCGGGATCGGGCGGCCAGATGTCTGGATGCGAGTAATCATAGCCTCCATTGATCCAGCCCCGAATGTTGACCAGCCCTTTGGTGAAACCCCTGTTTTTGGCATAGTCGATGGATTTTTTCAATTGAGCATGGGTAAAGCGAATTTCCTTCTGGGGACGTTCGTGCTGAATTTGTTCTGGTGTAAATAGATAATCTTCCGCCGATCTCAAGTTAAGGGCAGGAATAGCTTGCATGTAGCTCAAGATTCTGCCGCCGTTCATTTGGCTCACCAGCGGATTTTGCTCTGCCTTTTCGGTCAGGGTAATAAATTGACCCCGCTCCTGAAGATAAGCACGGTAGGCCCTGGCAATTTCGTTATAGCCGCCCTTGAAAAATTTGAAGCGAAAGCGATAATCGCCCTGCCAGCGACCGAGCGATTTCAGCCAGACGGGACTCACCAGTCCATTGTATAAAAATGCCCCAGCGTCCGCCGACCGATTCCCGAAAATACCGATCCACGCCATGCCCTCTCTCATGCCGCCAAACATGCGCATGTTCAGATGGGTGTAGAATGGCAGAAATTCACGGTTCCAAATGTCTGCGTCTTTATTCCTTTTTACCAGCCTGCCAGCTCCCTGGGGAATCACCACCGCATCGCAAAAGATCGGGGCGGGAAAGATCAGGCTGGGGATGCTTTCATCGATCGACAGCAATCGATAAGTGAGCCATTCACCTTCCAGCTCAATCTGGC
>JAPDQM010000069.1:0-19821 GCA_034505795.1 Candidatus Zhuqueibacterota bacterium | reverse complement strand
GTTGGTTTAATCACCAGCGCCTCCTATTACAAGATATCATCAACAGTTCACTTGTGCGCCACCATCACCCGTGGCAGTCGATTCAAATCATGTTCAATTTTTATTTGTTGGAAAATTTTCAAATCCGAAAGAATGGCGTGGACGGATTCTGCCTGGTTAGCGCCGATCTCAACCAGCAACGAACCAGAAGCCGCCAATCGCTTCGATGCGAACTCAGCTATTCTAAAATAAAATTGCAATCCATCAATACCGCCATCGAGCGCCTGTCGCGGCTCAAAATTTTTGATTTCTGCTGGTAATTTCTCAAGCTCTGCTTTGGAAATATAGGGCGGATTGGCTATTACCACATCGAATGTTTCGGGCTGCAGCCTTGTTTCGGCCGCAAAAATGTCAGATAGCAGAAAGCGAATGTTGGACTGCACTTGGTGCATCCTGGCATTGGCCTCGGCCTGGGCCAGTGCTTCAGGATCGATGTCAATAGCCGTAATAGAAGCGCGGTCTACATGCTTGGCCAAAGCGATCGCAATATTGCCACAGCCGGTGCCAATATCCAGAATTTGAATCATTCGTTGAGAATCCTTAAACTGGCCGCAACAATCGATTGCAATCTCGACCAGTAGCTCAGTTTCGGGTCGCGGGATCAGGCAATGACGATTGAGCTTAAATTTCAAAGAAAAGAATTCGGCCTCGCCCAAAATATACTGGATCGGCTCGTGCAGCGCCCGGCGGCGGAGCAAATTGCGCAGTTGTTGCTGCTCCTCGGTCGTAATCGGTCGATCGTAGTTGAGATAAAGTTGGACACGGTTCAGTTGCAAAACGTGTCCAATTAGCAGTTCGGCATCCAGACGCGGGTGGTCTAACCCTTTTTGTTGCAGGTAATCGGCCGACATTTTAATGATATCGACAAGCCGATACATGGTGGCCATCTTTTGCTCTCAATCTGCAGTCGATAGTTTTAGCTTCTCAGCGGAATCGGCTAATTGCAGTTGTTCAATTAACTCCTCCAACTCCCCTTCCAACACACGGTCCAATTTGTAAAGCGTCAGATTGATGCGATGGTCCGTAACGCGATTTTGCGGGAAATTAAAGGTCCGGATTTTCGCACTCCGGTCTCCCGTGCTCACCATCGATCGTCGAGATGCAGTCAATTTCGCCTCCTCTTCTGCTCGCTTTTGTTCATAGAGCCGCGCCCGCAACACCTTTAGCGCCTTGGCCTTGTTTTTGTGTTGCGATTTCTCATCTTGGCACGTGACGACCATGCCGGTTGGAATATGGGTAACTCGCACCGCCGAATCCGTGGTATTGACGCTTTGGCCGCCGGGGCCCGATGAGCGAAAAACATCAATTCGAAGGTCATTGGGATCGATAGTGACATCAATTTCCTCGGCTTCTGGTAACACCGCCACCGATGCCGCGGAAGTATGAATACGCCCACTTTGTTCTGTAATGGGCACGCGCTGCACGCGATGCACACCGCCTTCAAATTTCAGTTGACCGTAGGCATCAGGCCCGCTGACCTGAAACGATATTTCCTTGAAGCCACCCAATTCCTGTGGATGAGAGCTAAGAACTTCAACTTTCCAATTTTTGCGTTCAGCATATTTCATATACATACGAAAGAGATCGCCAGCAAAAAGACAAGCTTCGTCGCCTCCGGTGCCTGCGCGAATCTCCACAATGGCATTTTTCTGATCCGCTGGGTCTTTGGGTATCAATAGCATTTTTAATTCTTGCTCGAGCGTCTCTTTCTTCTGTGCCAACTCCTCGAATTCCGATTTGGCCAATTCCGCCAGTTCCCGATCGCTCTCATCGATCAATTCTCGGGCGTCTGCCATCTGGCTGGTGACTTTTTGCAACTCATCATATTTCTCGACAATGGCGTTCAGATCACTCTGTTCCTTTGCCAGGTCACGCAGCTTATTTTTATCATTCAAAACCGTTGGATCGCTCAGGAGTTGATTGATCTCCAAATACCGCTGTTTTATTTTTTCCAATTTTTCGAACATAGACACTTGCTCCATCTCATGTCCCCAGCGCATCAGCCGGGACAACTACTGGATCATCTTTAAATTCTTCCCCGAGAGCTCCCTTCATAGCGACGATAGCCACTTCCAGCATCGAGTCATCCGGCTCACGAGCGGTTATTTTTTGCAGCCACAATCCCGGCGCGATAAACAGCCGCACGAGTAAGCTGTTTTTTTGCCGATCCGAAAGCTTGATCGCTTCATACGACAATCCACCAATTACAGGTACAAACGCCAATCGCAGCAATCGATCGGTTGCGCTTTCGGGCCTCCCCAGCAGCATGAATACAAAAATGCTGACCAGCAACACTGTCAGGATGAAGCTGGTGCCACATCGGGGATGATGCGGTCGGTAGGTTTTGACATTTGCGATATTAAGTTCTTTGCCATCCTCGAAGGCGAAAATGGTTTTGTGCTCAGCACCATGGTATTGAAAAATGCGCCGGATATCTTTCCATAGCGTAATGAAAAACAGATACAGCAAAAAGATGATCATTCGAAATATGCCATCAATCAAATTAAACATGAAGCCACTATGCGCGCCCACCAGTTCCGTCAGTAGCAGCGGCAGATAAAAAAACAGCGCCAGGCCGATCCCCAACGAGAAAATCAGCGTAGCAACAAGTCCCAGATTGGATAGCCCGCCCGATTTCCCTGCGCCGCCATCATCGGTCAGCTTTTGCTCCTCAGCCATTGCCATGTCACCTGAGAACGTCAGGGCTTTGATCCCGATGACCAGCGACTCGATCAATACCACGCCGCCACGGATGATGGGCAATCCCCAGAATTTATTTCGTTTTGTCAACGAAATATAGGGATCATTTTTCAGGACAATCTTCCCATCGGAACGACGAACCGCCAGCGCCACCCGCTCCGGGGATCGCATCATGACGCCTTCGATAATCGCTTGACCGCCAACCTGCATTTTCGAATCTTGCAACAATTCCTCACCTAAAATGTAAACGAGGCAAAAGAGGGATATCCCGACTTCTTCCTGCTACTTGCCATTATACAAAAAACGGAATATGTGATCCAGCGGATCAGAAGGCATATTCCGTCTCTATTTTCGCTATTCGTAGCTATGAATTCTTTTCAGCCGCGTTCGCTTTATTCTTCAGACCGTATTTCTTCATAAATTTCTCCACGCGGCCGGTGGAGTCAACCAATTTCTGTTTGCCAGTGAAAAAGGGATGGCAATTGGAACAAATTTCAAGATTCATATTGCCAACGGTTGAACGAACCTGAAACGTGTTGCCACAGGCACAGGTAACTGTTCCCACTTCGTATTTGGGATGAATCTTCTCTTTCACGTTAATCAACCTCCATCAACAAAAAGTAGCATCCATTTATTCAACAATCATGTTCAGGCCAAAATCTGAATACACCCTCATGATCGACATTTCCATGATTTTTAAGCGCAAAAATATAAGAAAATTTTATCTTGAAAGCAAGAAAAAAATCTTGCGGAAGTCCACGGTTCGCTTTTATCAGGTAAGCGACCTGGCGCGACTGCTGCCCACATCATACTATGATGATATCTGGACAGTCCCTAGGTTGTCTAACAACGAAACCGATTTACGAATGCATCGATTCCAGAAACTTCTTATTAGATTTGGTCGCCCGCATTTTTTCCAGCAGGAATTCAATCGCCTCAGCCGGAGTAAACTCATTGAGCAATTTCCGCAGAATCCAAACCCGATTCAATTCCATGCTCGTCAGCAACAGTTCTTCCTTTCGGGTGCCGGATTTATTCACATCAATCGAGGGGAAAATACGCCGATCGGTCAAGCTGCGATCCAACACCAACTCCATGTTACCAGTGCCTTTGAATTCTTCAAAAATCACCTCGTCCATGCGGCTACCAGTATCAATTAGAGCCGTCGCAATAATTGTCAAGCTGCCGCCTTCTTCGATATTTCGAGCGGCACCAAAAAACCGCTTTGGCTTTTGAAGGGCGCTGGCGTCCACACCACCGGAGAGTATCTTGCCGCTGTGCGGCACTACCGTGTTGTGTGCACGCGCTAATCTCGTGATACTGTCCAATAGAATAACAACATCATGCTTGTATTCAACCAAACGCTTGGCTTTTTCGAGAACCATTTCCGCCACCTGGACATGTCGCTCCGCCGGCTCATCAAACGTTGAACTGATGACTTCGGCCTTGACTGACCGCTCCATATCAGTCACTTCCTCGGGACGTTCGTCGATCAATAATACAATCAGTCGGATCTCTGGGTGATTCGTAGTAATCGCATTGGCAATGGATTGCAGCAGCATCGTCTTGCCAGTTTTGGGTTGAGCAACAATTAGCCCACGCTGACCTTTGCCGATGGGAGTTAGCAAATCCATAATGCGGGTCGAATAATTGGTGGGTGAATATTCCAATTGAATACGCGATTGGGGATACAGCGGCGTGAGGTTATCAAAAAGTATTTTTGATTTGGCCTCCTCCGGGTTCTCGTAATTGACCGCTTCCACCTTCAATAAGGCAAAGAAGCGTTCGTTTTCTTTGGGTGGCCGAATTTGTCCCGATACCGTATCACCAGTGCGTAAGCCGAAGCGTTTGATTTGCGAAGGTGATACATAAATATCATCGGGCCCTGGCAAATAATTATAATCGGGCGACCGCAAAAAACCATAACCATCCGGTAAGATCTCGAGCACGCCATCGGCGAAAATCAAACCCTCCTGTTTGGTTTGCTCCTCTAAAATTTTGAAAATTAACTCTTGTTTCTTCAGACCGGTTGAGCCAGAAATATTGAGTTCCTGGGCCACCTTGGTCAACTCTGAAATTTTAAGTGCCTTTAATTCTGCAATGTCCATGACATCATTCCTTTTTTACGTGAAATAATTCTGTTTATTGATTGACTGAGCAAATTATGATAATATGATTAATTTCCTTATTTGGCTTCAAGCCAATTTGATAGACTGTATGACGCTTTAGTTTTGTATTGGCATCGATGAATCCAGAACCAAGAGGTAAACGATTGGAATTTGGTGGCACCCTGGCGAAGTGCAAAAATTTGGTAATTACCAATTTCGAAGATTGAAACAGCCACTACTACAAACATCGCTCTGTTTTTGGATCAAAAAAATGTCCTTTCACCATATTGAATACCAGTTCCATCTGTTGTCCCACCGCAGGATTTTCATAAGCGCCCACGCGCGCGATGAATGAGGATTGACCGGTAGTAAAATACAGGAAGATTTCATTTCCCATCGGCTCGACAACTTCTAATGAGCAGGTGGCTTTCGCAGCCCATTCGATTTGGGGCGTAAACTTGGCATCATAGATATCTTCGGGTCGAATGCCGAATATAATCGGCTGATTTTGATACGCGGCTAATTTGCTTCGAAATTTCTCTGGAATGGAGAGCTGAATGCGCCCCTCGTTGAATACCAGTCCATTATCGGCTTGAAGGACGCCCGACATAAAATTCATCGCCGGGCTACCAATAAATCCCGCCACAAATTTGTTGATCGGATGATTATATAAATTCAGTGGCGTATCAATCTGGTGGACCACGCCATCTTTCATCACCACAATCCGATCGCCCATGGTCATGGCCTCCATTTGATCATGGGTCACATAGATCATCGTCGTTTCTAATCGATTATGCAATTTAGAAATCTCAGTGCGCATCTGCACACGAAGTTTGGCATCGAGATTCGATAACGGTTCATCGAACAGGAAGACCTGTGGTTTGCGAACAATTGCCCTGCCAACTGCGACTCGTTGACGCTGGCCACCGGAAAGGGCTTTGGGTTTTCGATCCAATAAATCCTGAATTTCCAGTATCTCAGCCGCTTCTTTCACTCGCTGCTCGATCTCTTTTTTGGGAAATTTTCGCAGCTTCAAACCAAAGGCCATATTCTCATAGACCGTCATGTGCGGATATAGCGCATAGTTCTGAAAGACCATGGCGATGTCGCGATCTTTCGGAGGAACATCATTGACCAGGCGGTCACCAATAAAAATTTTCCCCGAACTGATTTCTTCAAGTCCCGCTACCATGCGCAAAGTTGTCGATTTGCCACACCCTGAAGGCCCAACCAGAACCATAAATTCCTTGTCATCGATCGAAATATTCACATCTTTTACTGCAACCACATTCTTATCGAATATTTTGGTCACGTTTTCTAAGCGAACTCCGGCCACTGAAAATTCTCCCTCATCTTTCCTCATTACCGCCACCAGCACTGTTAGCAGTCACCATTAAACTGCCAGCAGTCAGGTGCTAATATTATTACTGCTGCAACCTCAGCAAAAAAAATTCTTAGCCATCAAAATCCCCCTGTCAGCATCGCAAGTGATGCTCAAAATGAGAGTAACAGCCATTCAGATTTGTGTAGGTTTTCGTCATTTTATCGGTCGTTCATCAAGGACAAAGCCACCGAAGGAATTTTGGAGTCTGTTGATTCAAACTACTTGGCGAGTTAACATCGGCAATTTATCAATTTTTACTGTGAATGTCAAGCATTTTTTTAACTCAGATTAAGAAAAAATGAGTTTACCAAAATGGCTATTGGTATATCTGCCATCTTCAGGCGTTCACTACTACTCTTATTGAATTTTGTTCACCAGCAAGATTACCCGCTTGTGGGTTGAAGTTATTCAAGCAGTCATTATTCATCGGTCTTTTTAACCCTTGCCAATTCTGCCTATCATCCAATCGCTTCATCGAATTGAAGGCAAATAACTTTCCAGTACTCTCCCAACCACATAATGGGAACCGGTGACTAAAATGAGATCTTGTGGCTTAGCTTTCGTCAATGCCAGACGAAAACCATCGTCAATAGATTGGCTATCGTGAACAGAAGTTAAATATCGAGTCGCGACCCTAGCCAATGTTTGAGCGGATAAGCCGCGATCGGTTTCGGCTTTAACCGCAATCAGGCTATCAGCAATGGCAGCTAAACCTTGCACCATGCGTCGATAATCTTTGTCGCGACAGACACCGAATACGGCAATTAAACGCTGGTAATCAAAAATGGTTCGCACCGCCTGCGTCAGCGTGGCAATGCCATTCGGGTTGTGTGCCACATCCAGGATGACCTTCGGATGATCAGCGATCACTTGCAGCCTGCCCGGCCAGGACACCCGACGCAGGCCGTCGTACACGTGTTGCTTTTCTACTCTCAAAAATCTGGCATTCAGTTTTCCAATGGTCGCCAACGCCAGGGCGGCATTTTCTAGCTGATGTTCGCCAATAAGCGCCAGCGTCAACTGCGGGTAAGCGACATCGAGCACTGTGGCATCGAACGTGCTGAACGTCTCGCCCAATCGCACTTGTTCAATCTGCACCAGATCGGTGACAAGGAAATGCTCCGCCTCTCGCATCTGGCAAACCTGGGCGAACACCTGGCTGACATCCTCCGCTTGATTCTGAGTGATACAAATCGTTCCTGGTTTAATAATACCGGCTTTTTCCAAAGCGATTTGCCGTCGGGTTTTGCCCAATTGTTTGGTATGGTCGATGTCAATACGGGTAATGATGCTAATCCACGGTGTGATGACATTGGTCGCGTCCAGCCGACCACCCAGTCCCACCTCGATCACGGCAATGGACACTTTCTGCTCAGCAAAATAGAGCAGGGCGATAACGGTCATTGCCTCAAAAAAAGTACAGCCATATTTTTCAAACAGCGGCTGAAGTCGATTGATATAGGAACTGAGTTCCAACCGACTGATGCTCTGGCCGTTTAATCGGATTCGTTCTCCCATCTCCACCAGATGCGGAGAAGTATAGAGCCCGGTCCGGTAGCCAGCCGCGCGCAGAATCGATTCAATCATGGCCGACGTGGAGCCTTTGCCATTCGTGCCCGCAATATGTATGGTGGGATATTGAGTGTGGGGATTATCCAATTCGCCCAGCAGCAATGTAATCTTTTCCAGTCCCAATTTCCAGCCTCGGCTGGCCAGGCTTAATAGATACGAAATAGCTTCATTTTGATTCATAGATTCGATGCCACATAGCTCTTAAAAAATATTTAAACCTTGATTTTAAACTTAACAGAAAAACTTGATATTTGCAAGTCTTTTTTAGCCATTCGCTAGGACAATGGATTGTAATCAGGAATTGAACCACTTTTGGTAAATGTTCATTTGTTCATCACGTCACGGCGCTATGTTCTAGATCGCAGAACGCCAGCAGTACAGGCCGATATTTTTATCCAATACCTTGGAAATCAGCATGTCCTGAAACCGTAGGCACAATTCAAGGGTATTCGCATAGAGAATTCTTGTTCTATGCAACTCTTGACCATGGGTACGGAAAGAAATTGCATAAAATGCCTGGTAGATCATTGCGCTGATTAGTGGCAATTTGCTACAGGAGGAATCGACCGAAGTAAAACCGTATCTAACAGCAAGGAAAACAAGGCGCATTATGTTTCATCCATTGATATCAAAGTTGAAATCAAGGCGAAGCAAAGCAAGTTCGTGGCATATATTTTGCAAAATTTTTTAATATATGTCTTTTCTAAATTGCTTCATGGCGAAAGATTTCAACTCTATGGCAATGGAAGCTATACCTGCATGAAAACCCGGCTTTTCAAAATAGTGGTGTTAAGCCTGATTCTGAGCTCTCAGGGGCTGGCGAGTGGATCGCTTTCCGGCAAGTTGATTGACAAACATAGCGGCCAGGTATTGCCGGGAGCTTATATCATTCTGATAGACACCAAATTATGGACCATCACCGACAAATACGGCCATTATGTTATCAATAACATTCCCCCAGGAAACTATGATATTCGAGTGCGAATGTTGGGTTACGCGCCGATGGTTATCCAGAATGTCGCGATTCGAGCGGATTTCCATCATACCCTGAATTTTGAATTGGTTTCCGAGCCCCTGAAATTGCGTTCTGAGATCGTCATTACCGCTGACAAGCCCCTCATCCAAAAAGATGTCAGTGCCAGTTATACCAATTGGACCAGCTTAGATTTGAACCGAAGACTGCGTGGTGATAATTTCTATCAAATCCTAACCAATCACTCATCGATTATCAATGGTCATATTCGGGGCGGCCGCCATTATGACACTTCTTACCTCATCGATGGTCTCTCGATCCAGGAACCCATGTTCCGCGAAATTAGCGCTCTGGTGCCGCTAAGTGCTATCGCTGATATGAATGTTCAAGCCGGCGGTTTCAATGCTGAATACGGGCAGGCAATGGCGGGCACCATCAACCTGACCACCAAAGAAGGTCGAGAAAAGGTTGAAGGTTTCGCTAAGATCTACACCGACAATATTGGCCTCAACATCAGAAATGATCACTTGCGGCGCATGGAACTGAGTCTGGGTGGACCGCTGTTGGTCAGCTTCGGCGGACCTACGGTCGATCTGAACTATCACGTCAGCGGCACGATGAATTTCGACAACATGCAAATTTCAAATCCACGATCAGATTTCAAGCAGACAGCCGATCGCAGTCAAAACTACCATTATACTTCCAAGTTTGCTTTTACGCTCTGGCATCAATTAAAGATTGTTATTCAGACAGTGGCTTCACAATGGCAACTCCATGACAGGGACCAAATAGCATCAGCTAACTCCGCTGCGCGTTTTGCTGTAGATCAATGCAAAAGCAGCCATCGTCTGAACACGTCGATTATCCATACATTGAGTCCTCGATCGTTCTACACGCTCAACCTGGCACGCGATGTAGTGCAAAAAGATTTCGTTAATATGCTGGAGGCACCGGTTAGTAGTAACGATCCGTCGGCTGACTCAAATCACTGGCACCACCGCATTCATGAAACGATCTATTTTTTCAAGGCGCTCTATTTTCACCAATTCGGTAGCGCCAATTTCTTCAAACTGGGCATCCAATGCAATTTTTATCGTCTGTTCATGAATCAATTCTTATTCAATTTGCCTCCGGATTCAATCGGTCTTCCCCAGGCGTGGTTGGCAGACGGGACTACCGACCTGCTGTCCGTAAAGCCGTACTCCGTGGCGCTTTTTGCTCAAAATAAAATCGAATATGATAAACTGTTGCTTAGCTTCGGGTTGCGCTTCGATTACTTCAATCCAAAATTTAGCTATTGGCCGCACAGCACTAACATGTCAGATAGTCTGCCTCATAGCAGTGCTAAGCAAGCCACCACTCAACTTCAGATCAGTCCGCGAGTTGCGCTGTCCTTCCCGCTGCTGTTCGCAAATGATCGATTACATCTAAATTATGGTTGGTTTTTTCAGACGCCACCGCTATATTACTACTACATGAATTCAAGTATTCAATTGAATCGGCAATTTTCAGTGCTGGGAAATCCTGAATTGCGCGCGGAACAGACCGAAGCGTTTGAAATCAGCTATCAGCAGGCCATTTCCTCTCGCCTGGTTTTGGGAGCGACCTACTATGTCAAGAAAATCGAAAACATGGTCAACACTCAGCTTTATTATACCGAATCGACGCATCAAGCAAATTACGCTCGGTTCGAGAACCTGGACCAGGCCCGAATCAAGGGATTGGAAATTTCTCTCGAAAAGAGACCCAGCAAAGGTCATTATTCAGGCAAGGTTAGCTATACCTATAGCAAAGCAGTAGGTTCCGGCTCCTTTCCGGAACAAAACTACCATTCCTTTCTTCAGAACGTTACCTCCACCCACGGTTGGAAAAGCTATCCCCTGGCCTGGGATCAGCGCCATAAATTCAGCGGCAATTTCTCATATCAGACTGCAAAGAATATGGATATTCATCTGACGATGCGAGTCAACAGCCCGCTGCCGCTGCTCAATCAAAGTTTGCAAGTGATTGATCGGGGAAATTGGCGCTATCATGTGGATGCCAGAATCATAAAATCCTACCGCTTCCTGGGCGGAGAATTGTCTCCATATATTGAAGTACTCAATCTGCTGGATGATCAAGAACTGGATCGGAACTTCAATCCCTACGCTATGATCAGCTATGATTATTGGACTTCGGCCTTTGAAGGCTACCAATATGACTATGGCCGACGGATTCGGTTGGGTATCATGATGCAGTTTTAGTGGCGGATTTAATTGTATCCAAACATTGTTTTGTTTTTAATATTACCTTCCAACCTAACATCACTTCGTCGAGCGCCAGCCGAAGCCGTGCGCATCCAACACGCAATTCGTTTTTTCTATTTTAATCGATGAGCAACATTTTCAACTTCAGGGTCAAGCAATCAATTGATCCATTCACAAACGACGCTGATTGGCAACTCGATGGGAACCTTCGCAGTTGCATCGGAACGGATTGATCTTATCCGCCAGCGGCCGTATTGTAGAAATTCATGATGCTGCGATTACGATTCTACGGGTAAAAAAAAGCACCCTCTCGGGAATGAGGAGGGTGCTTTCAGGCTAATGCAACCAACAGAGCTTTAACGCTTATGCGAGGAATTCAACCCTTCGCAAAAGGAGCATAAAAGCTCATCGACATTTTAAAAAGCCAACACCAGGGTAAACAGATGCCCACTGCCTAACAGCTTAAAATCGGTTAGTGCATAATCAAATTGCACACGTCCGAAATTAAAATCGTACTTCAGACCGGCGCCGAAGGTGTAGCTGGCGGTATTGTAGCTCCCATATTCATCCTTTTCCACCGAAATTCCACGATAGCCAGCTCTTAATGACAGGATGTTATTCCAGATATATTCCATGCCCAGGTTGGATCGCAACAACGCATCGTTGGGATCGTAGGCATCCACCGCCAGGGTTAGCGTATTTTTATCGCTGGTAAGCAGTTGCCCTTCGGTGCCCACCAATTGCGAGGAAAGCCCCATGCGGAAGATCAGCGGCAGCGGAAAACCTTCGGTTTTTAGATAAGCATCCGTGGGCAATGCACCGGGATTGTTCTCCCAGCGTTCATGCGAGACCTCCAATCCCGGACCTTGCAATTGCATCTGGCCGCCAAAATTGCTCAGACACATGCCCAATTTCATGCCCAGCACGCCGGTGTCCAATAATGACCCCAGGTCGATGGCGATGGTCTGGGCGCTCATGTGATAGGCCCCTTCGCGAATATATTTCACGGTGCCGCCTAGAGCCAATCGATCGGTAACAAAGCGGCTGTAGCTAAGACCGATAGCATACGCTTCCCAGGTGAAATAGCTCTCCGTGCCGTTGGGCGAGGCTAAAGTAGTGATCTCCATCTGCCCCATGTCTAGATACACGGCACTGACACCAATGGCGCTGCTGCGGCCCAACGGTTGTACAAATCCCAAAAAGTTGTATGCTATATCCGCATACAATTCATTCCGCGACACGGCCAAGGAAATTTTGTCAATGGAAGCGATGCTTGCGGGATTCCAGTAGAGTCCGGTCACTTCGCCGGGTATGGTCACCGCCGCCTCGCCAAGGGCTGCCGGCCGGGCACCCACGCCCAATTTCAAGAATTGAGCAGCAGCGGTACCCACTCGGCTGATATCCTGGCTGTACAATGCGGCGCTAAATCCGAAAATTATAATCAAGATGATCCAGAAATGACGTTTCATTTTTCAAATCTCCTTCTATGCTAATCTTAATAACCAATGGTTATTAGTTAGTGCTGCGGACCGCGATTCGGCTAACGTAAAACGACAAATTTGCCAACTTTCTTCTGGCCTGAAGGCGTTTCTATAACATAAACGTAGCAGCCATAGGCCGTCTCCTGCTGATTGACGGATAACAGATCCCACCATTCCCATCCCTGAGTTGCGCTCTCGTGATGCAACTTCGCCACTCGCTCGCCGCTCAGCGTGAAAATGTGAATATCACAAACCGTTGGCAAATTCGTAAATGCCAACTGCTTTTTATTGGGATCCAATTCCCATTCTGCCGAAACGATATAGGGATTGGGCACAACTTTGACCTTGTCCAGATCTTCTTTGGTGACAGGCCGAGATGTATAGGTAGCGGTATTCAGGCGGAAAAAGTCACGGCTGCCTTTAAATGGTTTGCCAGGAATTAGCCTCACCGCATCGCCCGTCACCGGCGCCACACTGGTATCCGTCTTCATAAAGGTGGTATCGTAGCGAAAAACGCTGGGGGCGACTTCCACGGTGTCAATCTTGACAATGGTCACCTTTAGTGGCGGAGCTGACAATGAGAAAGTAAACGTAAACATCGTCTTGCCACCGATCTTTTCCTGCACTTTGAACACGTCGCCGCTGGTCCAGGTGTTTTTCATCTCCTGGGTAGTATCGGCAGGATTGGGCGGCGGATATTGAGCAAATTTGGCTTTCTGATTGAGCGTTAAATTCCAGATCTCGAATGGCACGATCAATGTGGCCGGGAAAAACGCTGTATCCGGTTCGTCAGTAAATCGAATCTCGTAATCATAAGCGTCTTTTGCCAAATAAGTGCCCGAAAATTTCCAGTTGCAGCGCGTGGGCGTTCCGAACGTGCCGTGATACCATTCAATGGAATCAGGATCGAAATCGACTTTGCTGAACCTTTGTGTAATAGCAAGTGTCATGCCATCCATGATGGGCGAGACCTGGCCGCTAAGATTGGGTGAATCTTTAATGAGAAATTTTTGAGCAATTTCGTCAAACAGGCTGAACGTTGTTTTTGATCCACTGGTATCATCAAACGAGATGAGGTAGCTGTGACCGGTTATGGCGTAGGGATCGACGATTTTTACCTTGAAAATATGTTTATCATAGGCTCCGGGTAGCGGTTCGACCTTGATGTCGGATTCGACATAATTGGAGGGTGTCTTTCCCGGTACCACCATCACCAGATTCGGCGAAGCCGATGGGTTCAAACCCTTGGCGGTTTCCAGATAGTTCAATGGCGCCCAGTTATCAGGGTTGAGCACTGGATCGCTGCGTACTCCCCGATCATAAGCCGTTAACGAATACCAATAGGTCTGGCCATTGATCAAATTCGAATCGACGTAACTATGAACCAATCCCGTATTCTGGCCCAGGTTTAGATGGGGATAAACCGGGTCCAAATTGGCAATGCTATTGTTGAGATCAAATTGGGCCAAAGGCACAAAGCCGACTTCCAGCCCATAGCCGTCGTAGATTTTTTCGCCCCACTGATTATTGACTGGATCGGCTGTGGTGCGATATAGCTTGTAGCCTTCGAAATCATGATAGCCGGTCATCAAATCCACCGCAGCTTCGGCTTTGTCGTCCCAATACAGGGTGACTCTGCCATCGCCAGGCACGGCCCACAGGGTCGGTGTCGGTGGCGGATCAGCGCCTTGATAGCGAAGCTCGTACATGAACTGAGCGGTACGAGCATTAAACTTTACATCATTGGTATCATCGCCCACCACCAGCGCAAAGGAAAAAGTAGTGCTGCTACCCGCCGGCAAATCGAAAGGTCCCGAACTCATGATAAACACACAATCCATTCCTTCAGGATACATCTCTCGAAAGCCTTTGGGAGAATCGAAATGGGGATTTAATTTGCCGTCCGGATCAGGCCAGAAATAGGCCTCCTGTTCCTCTGGCAACAGATTGGTGGTATCACCAGCGATCAATTGATACGTCATTCGTTCCAGGCGGGTGTTATCGATCTGGCCAGGGCGCTGTTCCCATTCGAACCAATGCCAGCCAGTGATCCCCAATTGTTCGCCCTTAAAAATATCAACGACGCCATCGCCATCCATATCAATATCTTTCGGCGCTGGCGGTGTTTCCAGAATTTTTAGCGCTGGGATGACCTTGTATTCGGGACCAGGAAAGTTGCCAGTGCCATAACGATAATCATAAATGTAGGCCATATTGTAATGGTAGGTTGTATCGTTTTCGGCATCGTACTCGCTGGCAATATATGTCATCCAATCCATACGATCATTGAGCGTACCGGTGAGGTTATATTCGGGAACATCACTGTCATTATAGAAACCAATATAGACATCATGGTAGTTGTAGGGACTATTGTTGATTATCTTCATAGGGAAAAAGATAATGTCCTCGGCATAAGAGCGACCGTAGGCCAGCGCACTGATATCCAGTTGAATCCCCAGGCGATACCCCTGGGTCGAATCGCCATCGCTTTCGGCATAAAACTGATTTTGATTGTTCAATTCATAATCGGTAATGCTGAAGAATACTTCCTTGTCTGAAAAGAATTTGCCGACCAGCACCGTATCGGCTGAGGTGGGACACAGCATCCAGGGGCGAGTGGGATTATTAAAATCAAATTGTGTTGCTGCGATAGAATCCCACATGACAACACCCGTCTTTGGATCCAGTGCCCACATGCCCGGCCAGAAGGGATAGCCATTGTCATTCTTCGGCCAACTGGCCGGATAGCTGCTGGTGGCCATTAGCGGGTAATCCTGCAGCGTGGTTCCAGAGAGAACATTGCCAAAGATCATATCGCCTGAATGAAGCTTGCCAAAAGAGCCGGCTTTCGGCCCCCAATCATTATTCGCAAATTTTTCAGAAACCGAGGGACCCTTAAGTTTGGGAAGCCCGGTCTGCAGGTCGGTGGTATACGGTGTCCAAGCCGGGTCTTCGGGGACGCCAACCATCATGGTTAAATCGGGAATATACGACCAGCCCTTATAAAATACGGCTGGAACCTTTTCTCGATAATTCCATGTAGATAGCAAGCCGTCGTTAAAAACGGCGTGTTGAATTTTGCCCGCATCCAGCAATCCGACGGAAAGATCGATGGTGCGCGTGGGTTTGGCGAGAGATTTGGTTTTTTGTTTATCAATATCGGCAGCTCGCAATACTGAGATCAACAACAAGATCGCCAGTAGGCTGATGCTGCCGTCGGTGCTATATCGCTTCATTTAAATTTCCCTCCTGCAATTATCGATTTCGATGATGCTGAAAACCTCTTATTTTTGCCCTGAAATGGAACTGCAAACTCTGGCAGCGGGATGAAGGGCCATAAGTATTTTCCGCTGCCGGATGCCGCTAAAATTCGATACGGAACCCCAAATCAATGGCACGACCTTGCATCCAGTTCCAGGGCGTATCCCAATTGGTGCTGTAATTGGTTTTGCTATACCCGGGATTGGGCTCTGAAGGGCTGCCGGTTTCGGAATAGACGCTGAGTACATTTTTCCGATTCAAGAGATTATAAACTCGCGCAATCAAGCCTGCTCGAAATTGATTGGCCAGCATAAAATCTTTTCGAAAGACTGCGTCTACGGTGAAAACAAACGGCCGCCGTGCGGTATTGGGCTCCAGTGATTGGCCACCCACGGAAGGCGTATAGGGATACCCGCTACGCAGCTTTACGCTATATTGCATCAGGAAATTTGCCAATGGTCGGAAACCCCAAAGATTCGGTCCATCGTTTTTGAAAAATTGCATACCAAAAATGGCGGTCAGCAAATGCGGCGCATCCGCCGGCGATAAGTACTCTTTCTTGGGACGGTTTTCGGATGTATAAGCGTCCCAGTAGCCAGACCAGGAATAAAATTGATTCATCTTGGCAACAGAGTAGGTGTATTGAAGTTCGCCAAAATAATTGTCGCTCAGCCGTTTTTCGACTGTGACGTCGATGCCCTTTGAGCTGCCGAAATCGTTGTTCGTGATGATGCCATAGTTATATCCACCCAAACTATCGGGATCGAAGCCCGAAATGCGGAAGCTACCGGCATTGCCATTATTTTCTTTAGCCCAGGCGGCCACGCGCAGCGCGACAAATTGACTTAATTGGTAATCGACACCCGCTTCGTAAGAAATAGTTCGCTGCGCATCCATGTGTGCCCAGCCAAAGAACGGTTGCGGCGCATTCAAATCCAGATGCTGATTGGTGTACAAATCGCGGTAGTCAGGAATCTGGAAGAAATGGCCATAATTGAAATGAAACGTAGCGCGCTCGGTGATGGGATGGCCGACACCGATGCGGGGGCTGATCTGGTATTTCTTCTTGCCCTTTTCCACGCCCGATTTGGGATCATTCCACTTTTTCCAGGCCTTGCCTTTAGAATTGGCGTAATCGAGCCGAACCCCAAGGTTCACGATGAAATTCTTAAAATCCATCTTATCCTGAATGTAGGCCGCAAATTCCTCGGGCTTCAGGTGATAATAGGAAGGATAGCCACGTGTCCAGGGGTATTGATATTCTAAAAATTTGATGCCACCCACGTCCTTGCCAAACAGCTTATCGTTCAAACCGAACGTTTTGTACTCGGCGCCGATTTTCAATTGATGCGCTCGATGGGCTTGCCAGGTGACATCGCCCATGAGCTGCAACGATTGCTGGAAGTTGATATTCCAGTACTGTTCCGCGGCGCCGCGATAAACATGGCGGATGCGTCCATCATCCAGCGTATCGAAACGGACGAAGGTTAGATCGTTATAAAAGCCACTGGTTGACGTCGGGCTGGGATATTCCTGTGGACCAAAATCCACGGCAATATCGCGACCATAAAAAATGGAATAGGCATCGGAAAATTCATCGGCATGGCCAGGGGTCAAACGATGGCCATTGATGCCGTGAATCGTATAAGTGCGGCCTTTATAAAAGCGTGAGCCGCGAATTTCGTAGAATAATTTCGATGAAATCTGATGGGTAAAAATAAATGACTGTTGGTCCGTGCGATCATCCAGCACATTCCTACCACTCATCGCATAGGTGTATGCCGGAGCCCAACTGCGTTGCACCCGTTGATTGAAGCGCAGGGGAACAATTAGCTTCATACTGGGCGATAGCCGCCAACTCAACTTAGCGGTTATATCCCAGTTCCAATTGAATCCGAAACTGCGCCAGCCCGCCTGGTCGTCCCAGGCATGGAGCTCTGAAAACCCATCGCCGTCCCAGTCATCCCGGTACCGCCAGGCCTTGCGCCAGGCGCCGGTGTGCCATTCGCGCAGAACATCACCGACGTAGTAATAGTTATTATTATTCCGAAGCTGCTCGATGCTTTTGACTTCGGTAATAATTTTATCATTGATTTGCTGCACGATTTTTTGATAGCGGGGATCATCGGGATGATCGATGATGTCTTTGATGGGAGTCGGATCATAAGTATGGTCGTCAAATTTATAATAATAAGGTCGGCGAAAGCTTTGTTCACCCGAAATAAAGAAGTTCATGTTTTTGATAAAAGGAACCGGACCGCTGATGGAGCCGATGGCCTGGTGCGCATCGCGCACATTATCAGCTTTCGAAATCAAACCAGTCGGTTCACTGGAATTAAATTCCGAAACGACATTGAAACGCGTGCCGCCCTCCTTGGTAACAATATTGACCACTGCGGATTGGGCCTCCCCATATTCGGCGTCAAAGCCACCGATGATGGTAGTAAGTTCCTGGATGGCCTCCCGATTGACGCTGGTGCCCATGCCGGCATAGATGGCATCCTCTACGTACATGCCATCCACCATGTAGGCGATCTCACCGCTACGGCCACCGCGCACGTGAACTTGATCGATGCCACGTGTCTCGAAGCCGGCAATTTTTTGGCCGTCATCCATCATAATCACGCCCGATTGCAGGGTCAGAATATCCTGCGCCGTGCGGATGGGCATGTTTTCGATCATTTCAGCGGTCACCGTCGCTCGTTTGCTGGTCATTTCCGATTGGATCAACGGCCGCTCTGCGGTCACTGTCACTCCTTCGCCCAGATCCATCACCGTCGGTCGCAAATTGAAATTGACCTTCACCGTGAGATCCACGCGCACATTAATCTTAGTGGACTGGCTTTGATAGCCCATCATGGTGGCCTTGAGAGTATAGTTTCCAGGCGGGACATTGATGATGAAAAAATAGCCATCGAGATCGGTGGCGGCTCCCATGAGGGTGCCTTCGAGAATGACATTCACTCCTGGCAGCGCATCCCCAGTTTCAGCATCTTTGACGAAACCTGATATTTTACCAGTGGTACCGCTGAAACTGTGATTGGAGACAATGAAAGTGAGAGAAAGCATACCAAGAGCGAGGCAGAGTAAAAGCTTTTTTGCTCGCAAAGTGGGTTCCTCCCTGATTTGGTTAGAAAAATTTAAAAATGATATGGAAACTTTTTTGATGGGAGCAGCGTAAGAGGGTTCGCACGAAAATAAAACGACCGACGGTCAAATTCGTCGATTGAATTATTTTCGTCGCGCTGCTATTCAAAAGGTCATAAATGATCGCTCGCCCGTGACATTTATGACCTTTTCTTATTTAGATTTTAATTTGCAACTATAATGCCAGCTATTATCTCCTTTGCTACCACCGCCTAAGTCTTTTAAATTAAACAGTCCAAATTTTGATTTGTAACCTAGGGTCAGGAGTAAGTGCATTCCTTTGCACCATATTTTTGTGTAAAGGTTTGCACGTAAACTGCGTCATGGCTTTCAAATATACCGAACGCCATGACGCAGGTTATAGGTTAGCAAGCAAACTGGCTTAAGAAATTATGAAAATCAATCTCATCCGCATGGAGTCCGAACCGATAGATAAAATGACTGGCCAGCCACGATGAAACAATCGCCCGCAAGTAGTTTTGCGGCACTCGCTTCAGAATGGTATCGATGCCAATAAGTTTCACCAGCGATGGGGGACAATGCTGTTCCACCACGGACCGCAACATGGCCTGATTTTTCCAGAGGTCGGAATTGTGAATTGAGTCTGATACTTTATTGATCTTATCGCTCAATTGGTCCGACAAGATGGCCAATGGCGTTTTGGAGGCTTTATTCTCATTCCAGAGCACCTCAAACTCCAAACGGGCATTGTCGCAAATCTTGTCGATCACATCTTTAACATACTGCTGTCGAAATTTCGACGTCTTGCCATTGGTCACACACATCTGCTGCTGGTATTCTTCATCGGTCAGGGCCAGTGAGGCCAGGACTTCGAAGGACGAAGAGGTGACCCCGCCTTTATTGGCCGAGGCATCCTTAAAAATGATGACACCTTTTTCCTCTAATGCCA
>JAPDQM010000068.1:0-19950 GCA_034505795.1 Candidatus Zhuqueibacterota bacterium | reverse complement strand
CAGTTCCTCAAGCATCTTCAGCGACCGCTGATAAAACGCCAGCGCCGTCCCATAGTCGCCACGATACTGGTGGATCAGGCCGATTTGATGCAGGGATCTCGATACCCCCGCCCGGTCGCCCAGTTCCTCAAGCATCTTCAGCGACCGCTGATAAAACGCCAGCGCCGACCCATAGTCGCCACGAGACTGTAATAAAACTCCAATGTTGTGTTCAATTTTAGATCTTAGTTTTTTATCAGCTCTATTCAGCAGCCGACGATATTGACTTTCGAGATAACGACCAAAGCCCCAACGATCCAGGTGAGGATCAAGCTCCATCAACAGATTGGAAGCATCTTCATATTCATTGGCTTCGAATAACAATTCAAACGCCTCCATCTCGCTCCAGACCACGGCCGGCGTCTTTTCATCCTGGGGGATCAAGCGGGTCTGGTTGGTGTAAAACTTGGCGGCATCGCGCAAGCGGCGCCGCCAATTTTCCTCGCCGCTAGCACACACCAGGTCTCGGCAGAAATCCCGCACCAGGCTGTGCACTGACAACGCCTGCAAATTGCCATCGTCCATTATAGGCGTCAACAAGCCCCAGGCAATCAGCTCGGCCAGGGGCTGGTCTAAATTTTTGGCCACCCGTTTTTCTGGCATGAATTCTTCAAACATTTTTAATAGATCTGCTTCACTAATATCTCTCAATTCTTCTGGCAATTCATTGCGATCTAATTTCCCAAAGACCTCACTCAACTTACTCAACTCACTTAACTCACTCAACCGCACCGGAGTGCCAACAACCCACTCCGCCGCCTCCACCGGCACTGGCACCCGAAACGCTGCCAATCGATCCAACAACTCCCGCGCCCGCTCCGAGAGCCGACGATAGTTCAGTTCAATGGCAATGAACCGGCGCAACTCGGCATGAACCGCGGAGGCATCCTGCAAGATATCGGCTAACTTTCTAAAGCCGCAATGCCGATCCAGGGCAATGAGCGCGTACGGGTGGCCGCCAAAGACCTCGAACGCCTGCAATTTTTCTTCATACGAGGAGTTGGAAAGATGGGGCAGCTTTTGCATCAAGCCCAATGCTTCGGGTCGGCTGAGATCGCCCAATGTCAGCTCCTGCACCGTGCCCACCCGCTTTTCATCCAGCTCGAATAAATAGCGACAGGTGAAGATGAAGCGGGTTTTTTCTCTGGTGGCTTTGACCAGCGTGTTCAGAAAGATGCGAAGATTGGGGTCGGCAATTGGGAGGCGGCTCGGTTCAGTAGTCAGTAAACAGTTTTCAGTGATCAGTGAAGTTTTGTTAGCGTCTGGCTCCTCGTTATGCGCGCTACGCCCCACGCCCTTCGCTCCACGCTGTTCTAATTCCGCATTCCGAAATCCGAAATCAGCATTTGATAATAGTTGCGTTTCAAAGTTGTCGAAGATCAACAGCAGAGAGAACTGGCTGAGCAGTTGGGCGAGGTAGGTGGCGGACTGGTCGGGCGGGAGCATGGCGTGAACCAGTGGCTCCAGAACTTTGATGCCCTGTCGCTCGAAGTAGCGATGCAGCTCCAGCAGGATGCGCTCTGGCGCCAGGGCTCCGCTGGCGCAATCGAAGGCATAGACGCCCTGGAAATGTCGTTTCAAGCGGGTCGCGATGTGGCTGGCCAGTGCGGTCTTGCCGATGCCACCAATGCCGTGGACAATCACGGCCCGGTGGTTCTGGTGAAGCAAGCCGTCACGTATCTGGCGGTATTCTTTTCTTCGGCCATAAAAACCAAAGCTAAGCTGCGGCAGCGGCAGAAAGAAGCTGTAATCGATTTTGATCTCGGCAGTAGCGGTGGCTTTTGGTTCGGTCAATTTCAGACATTCGCCATTGCTGGTAAACAGCACCGGCGCGAAAGCATCGGCTTTGATGATAAAATCGTCGTGGTGAAGCAGTTCCCGTCGGGTAGCGCTCAGCGCCAATTCCAGTGACTGGCCAGCGATGAGCTTGGGGTATAGGGTCTCGGCAAACAGCAGCCCGGCCGCATCGGAGATGGAGAACTGCATGGCAATGACGCTGGGAATTTTCTTTCGGATCAATGCCCGTGCCAGGTCGCGAAAGCCGGCCACGTGCAGGGTGCGGGCAGTCTGGCAGCCGGAGATGACGGCAAGCCGCAGCGATTTTTCGGCTTTTTGCATGGCAGAGAGCACTTCGGCAACGCTGGTGGGCCGCTTGTTGCCATTGGCATCTTCCAGCAGCAAACCGCCGCCGCTCTCCGGCGCGATACCATGACCGGTGTAATGAAAGATGTGATAGTCCGTTTCCCAACTGGTTTCGAGCACGGTCAATTTGGCTTCGTCCTCAAAATCGACAACGAGCTTGCCCTGACCTGCCGGCGCATTGACGGCTTGCAGCACCATCTCCTGCTCCCGCTCGATTTGCAGGCGTTCGTTTTCTGCCAGATCCAATGGGCTGGCGATGAAGGCGAGCATTTTCAGCGGCGGCGCAATGGGGGCGCAATCGTCCTGCGGCTTGATATCCAGCGGCAGACGGGACAGGCCGGTTTTGGCGCCGGCGGCAAGAAATTCGTCGCCATCGAATAGCGTCTCCCAGGGGATGGCTTCCAAACCTACGGTGGCTTTGTCCGGTGAAATCCGCAGACAGAGGATGAGAAAGTCACTGGTCTCTTGGTAGCGCTGCCAGATTGTTTCGATCTCGGGTGAAAATAATTTTTTGTACAGCTTGCCGCCGAATGTTTTGAGCCGCTCCATTCGAGCGGCAGGGTCTTTGGGATCGAAATCCAGCCCGCTGATCTCGAAGTCGGTGAGGAACGAGAGGTCGTAGTCGAATGTTGTTTTCGCCAGCGATTGGGTTTTGCCCCGCTCTTTGAGTTCCAATTGGAATTGATCTTTGGCAGCGGGTGTGATCTGAAAGTCGAGGATGATTGGCATGATGCTCCCTTTTTTTGGTCTTGCAGGTGATGAAGCAAACAAAGTTTGTTATCAGGGAACTGACCGGTCGCTGCGAGCGACCGGTCAGTAAATCCATGCTATTTTATCTCCTTTTCTAAAAATACCAATTTCTCCAACTTTACCAGCGCATAAACGACCCCACCAGCGACAATACATATCATCAATTGCAACGGTGTAAGAACCGGCACCTCAAAGAACTGTCGCATGGTGAAGGAATAAATAGCGGCCAGTTGCAGGAAAAAGGTCAAGCCGACCATAGCAAACATCACCGGATTGGAATGATAATCCAGATTAAATGAACGTTTGTGAATTGAGCGAGAGGCCATGGCCTGGCCAATTTGCATAAACGCGATGCTGGTGAAGAGCACTGACTGCCATGATTTGTCATCTGGAGAATTGGGTTTAAAAAACCAATGGGTTAACGCTAAGCCGAGAATCCCGATTAGGAACCCCACCCAGATCACATGAATGCCCAATCTATCGGCAAAGAAGCTCGCCTGCGGTGAACGGGGTGATCGGCGCATGGTATTGCGTTCTGCGGGCTCCAGTCCCAGACCCAATCCCAGCAACCCATCCGTCAGCAGATTCAACCACAGCAATTGCAGCGGCAATAGGGCAACGCTGATCCCCATGAGCGGTGTCAGCAACATGACCAGGACCTTGCCCAAATTGCCGGCCATGGAAAATTTGACAAAGCGCCGGATATTATCATAAATCACTCGCCCCTCTTCCACTGCAGCCACAATGGTCGCAAAATTATCGTCGAGTAGCACCATATCGGCGGCATCTTTGGAGACATCGGTGCCGGTAATGCCCATCGCCACGCCGATATTGGCCTGCTTTAACGCCGGCGAATCGTTTACCCCATCACCAGTCATGGCCACCACCTCGCCGTGCTTTTGCAGCGCCTGGACAATCTTCAATTTGTGTTCTGGCGAGACTCGGGCGAAGACAGAGGTATTGGTCACAGCAGCTTCAATCTCCGCATCCGACATCTGGTTCAATTCCTGACCGGTTTTGAAATTGCCATTATTGACGATGCCCAATTCATTAGCAATGAACCGAGCGGTCAGCGGATGATCGCCGGTGATCATGATCGGACGGATGCCGGCGGCCTTGCAGGTGGCTACGGCCTGTTTCACTTCAGGCCGTGGGGGATCGATCATGCCAATCAAGCCAAGCATGATCAAATTCTGCTCCGTTTGCTCCAGGGCTTTATTTTGTGGCAACGCGTCCAGCCATTTGAGCGCCACCCCCAGCACCCGCATGCCCTTGGCGGCCAATTGATCGTTGGCTTTCTTGATCCGTTCGTATAGTTGTTTATCTAAGATAACTGGCTGATTGTCCACCCAGACATGGCTGGCCACCTCCAGCAAGCTATCCACAGCGCCTTTGGTAAAGGCCACATACGGCACTCGTCTGGTTTTCAGGGATAGCAACTGCTCCGGCAAGCGGGAAAGATCGGTTGGGAGTTGATGAATCGTCGTCATCCGCTTGCGGGATGAATCGAAAGGAACCTCCGCCACTCGTGGCAAATCGTTTTGCAATTCATTTTTGAAGATGCCGGCGCGCGAGGCAGCTACCAACAACGCGCCCTCGGTGGGATCGCCGATGGTTTGCACCCGGTTGGTCACTGGATCGGGTTTGAGTGTGGCATCATTGCAGAGCGCTCCGCCCATCAGCACGAGGAAAATCGTCTCCGGTTTATTTTCAAAAATGTCCTGACTAGAATCTGGCAGCGACAACGGACTCAGACTGGGGGCAGGATGGTGCAGCGAATCGAACAGTTCCAGGTATTCTCCTGCGACATCGATGACCGTGACGGTCATGCGATTTTCGGTCAATGTTCCGGTTTTATCCGAGCAAATCACCGTCACGGACCCCAGCGTTTCTACTGCCGGCAATTTTCGAATCAGGGCGTGACGTTTAAGCATGCGCTGAGCGCCCAGGGCCAGCGTCACGGTCACCACCGCCGGCAAGCCCTCCGGCACCACGGCCACCGCTACACTCACAGCCGTGAGAAACATGTCGCTCCAGGTCTGGCCATTTAGCAGGCCAATGATCATGACCATGGCTGCAGTCACAAAGCCGCAGATGGCCATAAATTTTCCGACCTGATTTAAACGGCGCTGCAATGGAGTCATCTCGTGCTCGACCTCCTGAATCAGCGCCGCCACTCGCCCGAGTTGGGTGTTCATGCCCGTAGCCACAGCCACGGCCTCGCCATGTCCATAAGTCACCATGGTGCCCATATACGCCATGTTGATACGATCGCCAAGCGTCAGATCAGTGCGCGCCAATGCGGCGGTATTTTTTTCCACCGCATCGGATTCACCGGTAAGCGCAGCTTCTTGAATTTTCAAATTGACGCAGTCGATTAAGCGAGCATCGGCTGGCACGAGATTTCCGGCTTCCAGAATGATGATATCGCCTGGAACCAGATCGCGAGCGGAAATCTCAAGCAATTCCCCATTACGGCGCACCCGCACGATGGGCACGGTCAGCTTTTTCAAGGCAGCCATGGCTTTTTCGGCTCGATACTCCTGGACAAAGCCCAGTATTGCGAACAGAAAAACAATGGCCAGGATGGCAATGGTCTCCGTGGGTTTGCCCAGAAAACCGGAAATAACTGCCGCCACGATCAGGATAATCACCAGCATGCTACCAAATTGCTCCAGGAGCAGCATCAGTGGATGTTTTTTGCGTCGCTCAATTAATTCATTGGGACCATACGTGTCCAGACGAGCAGTCGCTTCGTCATGATTCAGGCCCAATTGAGCATCGACGTTTAGCTCTTTCAACGCAGCATCGGTCGTTAAGGTATGCCACGGAATTGGTTTGACCGGTTCGCCGGCAATAATATTTGTGTTCATAGTTCAAAACCAATTTTGTTTTCATATTAAGCATTTGTCTGTTTGTGAAAAAAGCACCAATTCCCCCATTCCGCCATGGATAATCGACAGATGTACTGTTTGCTGTTTTGCCAGATGATATTCATCTTCCCCGTTGGCTACTTCAGGCGCAAGCCTGCAAATAAGTTAATGCTCATCAAATTCGTTGGAGATTGTCTTCAGCAATTTCTACACCCGTTTGCTGACGAGGCACTAAGCACAAAATGATAAGAATTCAATTTTGAAAAGGCTCTGCCAGTTGTGATCTTTTGGCGCTGCCGACTTCAACCAAAACAGCGCGGTACAAGATGATAGCTTGCTGACGAATACATTCAATTTACCAACCTGAGTGGCAGTCACAAGATCATCAGCAAGCCGCAAATTTTTGGTAATACACCCGATTCGTCACCCCGAAATAGATAAATAACGGTTGGTGTAAACTATTGCCATCGGTAGCTGTTCCCGATCTTCCTCGGCAACCGATGGAATGGTTTGGAGATGCTCGATCCCTGTGCCGGCGGTAATGGCCAATGCCATGGCATCAACAATATCATCCAGGGCCAGTTGCTGCCGGGGAAACCGAGATCTCGATGATTCAAATAGCGAAGCTGCGGCGGGGCAATGATGCTGAAGCAGCATCAGCCGCTGTGATAGCCCGGCCTCAGTCTTTTTCGAGGCCGCGATCAGATGGCCGCCCGCCAATGCCCAGAAGCAGATTTCCGGATGGGACTCACGGATGAGCTGACGAGCTTTCTGGTCATGAATTAATAACGCATCAACTTCTCTAATTTTTTGTGATATTAGCCACGTTTGAACCGAAATTTTTTTCCCCAGCACCTGTTGATTGATGCGACAGGCTGCTTCATAGCTCGTTGCCCGCAGCGTTTCTCGCGCTGGTGCGGGAAAAACAGATGATCCGCGGCGCTTTAAAATTTTGCGCGCTTCAACATCACAGCGACGAGCGGTAGCAAACGGCAATCCGATGGGAATATCAATCAAAATTAGCGCGGCATCCTGATGCTTTGCCCATAGATCGGCAATGGCAGGAAAGACTTCCACGCTCCATGTTGAATTGCTTTGAATGGCAACTGCAAACCACCCTTTTGGACACCCATCAACACCCACAAATTTCATCATTGAAGCTTTCGGTTTTGTGAGACAGCGGCTGGACACCGGGTAGTTAAACCAAATCGTTAGATCATCTTGCAGAACTATATTAATCAATTTTATCTTGAATGTCAAGCAATTTTTTCGTTTCAATTGACTGGGCGCATTCTGCAAGTTGCGATTCAAGGATTGGCCGATGGAACTTATCCCGATCTTGAAAATCAACAATCTCATGATCAGCCCGCCCGGGCTTGATCAGACGCCAAAGCAGGCGGATGCACAGTTGCCTCGGTTTGACGGCATGCCCATAATTTCTGGCCAGGAAAGTTAGCCGGCGTTAAGCCTATGGCCTGAAATACCTCATTCCAAAAATATCTGTTGAACTTGTCATAAAAATTTGCTATTGTTTATGAAGCCAACCACAGAGCAAGTTGCAAAATCGTTTCCTAAATTGTTCGCCGGCTGTCAGAAAATTTTTGATTCCGGAGCTATTTCAGGATTGGTTATTATTCTCAACAATATTTTTCGAAAACGACTTTGAAAGGGGACCCAATGAAACGGATCTTCACGGTATTTCTTTTGATCGTATCATTCTTCCTTCTCATGCCAACTTCGCCCATCATGTCGCAGGCAGAGATGAATTGTTTTTCGATCATCGTGGGCAAAAATGCCTCCGCCGATGGCTCCGTGCTGGTGGCTCACAACGAAGATGACTTTGGCACGCAAATCGTGAACCATTATCTTGTACCACGCCAGCAACATCAACCGAATGCGACCATTGTCTGTCCCAATGGACTGGTGATTCCGCAGGTTGCGGAGACCTACGGTTTCATCTGGTTGGAAATGCCGGGCATGGAATTTTCGGATAGCTTTATTAATGAATGGGGTGTGGTGGTCGCATCTGATGCCTGTGCGTCGCGCGAGGACTCGCCAGAACTCATCAATGGTGGGATCAAGTACTGGCTGCGTCGCCTCATCGCCGAACGCGCCCGAACCGCAAGAGAGGGGGTCAAAATTGCCGGCGGACTGATTAGCGAATATGGCTATGGTTCATCCGGTAGAACCTATATCATCGCCGATGCCAACGAAGGCTGGATGCTGGCCGCGGTTCATGGCAAACATTGGGTGGCCCAACGAGTACCTGACGATATGGTGGCCGTGATACCCAATTACTACACGATCGGCAAAATCAATCTATCCGATACGGTCAATTATTGTGGCTCGCCGGATATTATCAAGTATGCGATCCGCCGGGGATGGTTCGAGCCGGGGCGTGATGTTCACTTTCATTTTGCGAAGGCATATTCTCATCCCGGTAACTTGACAAACAACGGCAATATCCATCGCATGTGGCGTGGAGTGAATTTGTTGGCCGACAAAAATTATCAATTGTCGGATGAATTTCCATTCGCCTTCAAACCAAAGCAGAAAATATCGATTGAATTATTGCAGCAGGTGCTCCGGGATCATTATATCGGTACGGAGCTGGATAAAACCGATCACTATCGCCTGGGCAATCCTTACCAGATGAACGGCTCAACCATTTGTGCCAGTAGCACCCAGTACGGATTCATCGCTCAACTTCGCAATTGGTTGCCCGTGGAGTTAGGAGCTGTGCTCTGGCTAGCTCAACATCGTCCCGATTGTCAAGCGTTCATTCCCTGGTATCTCGGCTGCACGCAGCTACCGGCTGGCTATGCGCTCGGCAATTTTCAAACTGCGACGGAATACCATTTCCAGGTACCGAAGTCTTTTTATGAACGCAATGACAGCCTGGCATTCTGGACCTTCACCCGGTTAGCGGAAAAAGTGGATGAACATTATGGGCAACGCATCGTTCGCGTTCAGAAGCCATGGACCTCGCTGGAAAAAACATTGCTGGCCGAGCAGAAAGCATTTGAAAAAAAGGTCGCCCAGATATTTTCTGAAGATCCAGCTCGCGGCCGTGAATTATTGACCGAATATACCCATAAGCAGGCTACCAGAGCCTGGGAGATAGCCAGAACGTTATTGGATGAGTTTGAAAAATCGGATCATTAGCTGGATTTCTCAACCACGCTGAATTCACAGCCGCAAATACAAATGACAGCAGGATGGAAATCGCCATTTGGGGTTATTGATGTACCTGTTCGAAGATGAGCCGCAAGCCGTCCAAGGTGAGGAACGGCTCGATGCGATCAATTCGATGCGTGTAAGGACTGATGACTTTGGCCAGGCCACCGGTCGCCACGGCTTTGACAGTGGTGCCCAGTTCGGCTTCGATACGAGCGATGAGGCCATTGATAAGTTCTACCGTGCCAAACATGAGCCCCGATTGAATGCTGCTTTCGGTGTTTCGACCGATGACGTGTGGTGGGAATTGCAGTTCGACCTTAGGTAGTCGAGCCGCTCGCTGATGGAGAATGCTGGCTGTCAATTCGATGCCCGGGGCAATGATGCCGCCCAGGTATTCATTCTGGGCCGAAATCACATCGAACGTGGTTGCCGTACCAAAATCCAGAATCACCAGCGGCCCGCCAAAGTAATGAATACCAGCAATGGCATTGCAAATGCGATCCGCGCCCACCTGTCGTGGATCTTCGTACATAATTTTTAAGCCAAGATTCAGCTCCGAGCTCACCACCACGGGCTGGAGTTTTAAACAATCTTCCAGCACCTGGCAGAAGATATGCGTCAAATTGGGCACGACGGACGAGATGGCTCCGCCATGAATTTGGTCTGTCGACAGCGAACGGGATTGGAGAAGATGTTCAAGGATGATCCAGATCTCATCGCGCGTGCGTGTGACCAGACTGGACAGGCGCCAGTGCGCCACCAACGTACGTTTCTGATAGATGCCGATCACCACATTCGTATTGCCAATATCGATTACGATTAACATATTAGCCTCCTAAAAAGCAACGTCGCCGGCGATAATCCGTTTCAGTTCTCCAGAGGGCTGACGCAATAGCAAACAGCCATCCTCATCGATGTCCTCAAAGATGCCTTCGAGGCGTTCATCATCCTGCAAAACAGCCATTGGTTTGCCGTATTGAGGACATTTTTGTTTCCAGGTTGCCAGAATACCTGTAAAACCAGCAGTCAGGATTTGTTTGTAATTGGCTTCCAGCCGATGAATCACCTCGGCGAGAAATTCCGCCCGATCGATCCGTGTTCCGGATTCAATTCGTAGCGACGTTGCCCGTTCACGATAGGATTCAGGAAAATCCTCTGGCTTATGGTTGACGTTGATACCAATGCCCAGAACGATGAAATCGATCTGACTATTATGAAATTCTACCTCCGATAGAATGCCACAAAATTTTTTGCCATGAAACAGCAGATCATTGGGCCACTTCAAATCTGGTTGCAGGTGAAAATAATTTTCCACCGCTTCGGCAATGGATACCCCGGCAAAATACGGCAGCAATCCGGCTTTTTCGGCTGGCAATGGCGGACGAAGGATTAGCGAAAACCATAACCCTTTGTTGAAAGGAGAGTCCCATTGCCGCGACTTGCGCCCCTTCCCTTTCGTTTGTTCCTCAGCAATAACCAACACCCCTTCCTTGTCGCCCTGAGATGCCCGGCGATAAGCAAATTCGTTGGTAGAACCGATGCTCCAAAACGCATACACCTTGGTTGCGAGAAATTCCGTTTGCAGCAGTGAGCAAATGCGGTCGGCAGATAAAAGATCAAAGCCGGGGCGCCTTGACGTCATCCTAATTTCTCCAGATTTGCCAACTCGAATAATTTATCCGTGCGGCTAAAGAAACGATGCGACCTGATAAACAAAAGCCGATCGCGAAATCGTGCCGTTTTTGATATTTTGAATTTTTTCCAAGCCGATTTTTTTTCGATGTCATAACGGCACATGTTCACAAAATATAAGTACGATGTTCTTGTGTTTTCATGGCGCAAAGCCATCACCTATCATACCTGGCGAAAGGGTATGCTCGGGATCAATCATTTGGAAATGTCACAAGCACACGCTTCACACCAATCCCATTAGCCATCGCCATGAACTGGATCGTTCTCCAAAACGCCAGCCTTTTTGGCAGCATAGTAATCACGTTCTCGTGGATGATAGGTGCGGTGCACTTCCCTCAAGTAATCTCGATCCAGATGCGTGTAGATCTGTGTGGAGGAGATGTACACATGACCCAGCATCTCCTGAACGGCGCGCAGATCAGCGCCGCCTTCAATCAAATGCGTGGCAAAGGAATGGCGAATGGTATGCGGCGACACGGGTTTGGTGATGCCGGCTGCCAGCACATAGCGCCGCAAGATTTTCCAGAAACCCATCCTCGTAAGCTTGCGGCCCCGATTATTGACAAACAGCGTTGACGGAGCATCTGCTTTCACCAATAATGGCCGACTGTGCTGGCAATAGGCTTCTACTGCCAGCATGGCACGCTCACCGATTGGAATCATTCGCATTTTGGAGCCCTTGCCTAAAATGCGCACCAATTGGTCGCTAAAAAATAGATCGGACAATTTGACCGAAATCAATTCTGATACCCGCACACCAGTAGCATACGCAAACTCCAGCAATGCCTGATCTCGCAACCCCAGTACTGTAGTGGTATCCGGTTGCTGCAGGAGAAGTTCCATTTCATATTGATCCAGTACCTGAGGCAATTTTTGAGCCAGTCTGGGAGCATTGATATGTTCACTGGGATCGGCGGTGATGATGTTTTCGCTCAGCAGAAAACGATGGAACATGCGTATGGCTGACAGGTTGCGCGAAATGGTTAATGATGATAAGCGCTCTTTATGCAAATGGGTAATGAACGCGATGAGATCCGCCGGTTGCACATCATTCCAATTTTTCGATCCCCGTTCCAGTAGGAAGCCGAGATACTTATTCAAATCAGAGGCATAGGCCTCGATCGTGTTGGCTGCCAGATTTCGTTCGACAATCATGAAATTGATGAATTCCTCAAGCGCGTTTTGCATATTCTCGCCCGGCAGCTTATTCCTTACGCCCCTTGCAGGCTTTAACGCAAATTCCGCAAATGTGAAGCCCGATGCCCCTTTTTTTCGAAAAGGAATCCAGCAACTGAAAACAGCGCTGGAAATTGTGCTCATTGGATCGTTGTCCAATCGCACTCACGGGACAGGCGCTGATGCAGTCGTAGCAATCTCCACAGCCAAACGCCTGTTCCTCGCCTTCAGGTAGCGGTAGATCGGTGAGTATGGTCACCAGTCGCTGGTGCGAGCCATAGCGTCGGGTTACTAGAAGATTGTTTCGTCCCAACCAGCCTAATCCCGCCGCTGCTGCCACATGGCGATGGGAGACATGGCCTACCTGCTTTTGCCAGTCGACCACCTGGGATGCGGGAATTGGTAATGCTCGATGGCCGACTTCCTGAATGCGCATCGCCAGCAGAAATGCCAATTTATCCAATTGCACATTGGCTTGCCGATAATGCCATTTATACAGCAGCGTCGGTTGATCAACAACTCCATCAAGCACCGCCTCGGAGAGCGGAACCGCCAGGGAGATCGCATGAGTCAACCCTTTTAATTCTTCTTCGGTCAGATAAAAACTGGCCTTAACTTGTTGGAGGGAACAGGTACCAAACAGCGGTACTTCATATTGTTCACAAAAATTGTGGATCAAATCCATGGCTTCATCGGTGCTCAGCATGCCTCTCCCCCATTGTTTAGGCGACATTCGAATGCAAAACATGTTCCACCAGCGACAACGAGATGCCGCTCATCATCACTTCCGGCCCCATCTGAGTGAAATCACCCGAGAGGACGGAGCGATCCACATTGGCATATAACGAGCAGCCAACCTCGCGCTCAATCACCAGTCCGCTGACAAATCCTCCCTGTTGACTGATAAATGTTACCTCACCCAGCATCTCGCTAATGACATAACCCGTGCAAAAATGAAGCTGCAGATGGGTATTCACAGTGTAGACCGAAATAAGATTACCGATTTTCTCGCCGATCTTGATATCGGGATATATCTCCAGTGCCAATTTCCGCCCGCCAAGCGGCTGTTCAAGCGTGAGACGGTAATTGTTACCGCGCAACTTCCAATCGCACTGAAGCGCTCCCGCAATTTCTCGGATGGCTTGCTCTGTAAACACAGTCTCCATGTCGCCCTCAAATTCTATGAACATATAAAACCCCGATAAAACGACTCATCGGGGTTCAATTTTTTCGCTGTGGTATGGAGCGAGGCAGCTTGCGAACGTTCAGCGCCTTGGGCCCCATTTCGCCGAGCATTATCTCAAATTCAACCAACGTTCCCGGCACCAATGTCCGAAAACCTTTCTCCTGCACAATTTCGGTAAAATGGACAAAAATCTCTTGCCCATTTTCGCCCTGAATATAGCCATAGCCCTTGATTTCATCAAACCATTTCACAACGCCGCGATGTATCAAGTATGGATCTCCCTATCTTGCCATCGTTCAAAAATGCCGGCAGCAATATATTCATTTTTTGGATTTTTGTCAAGCAGAATCTTAGATGATATCATCCCGCATCAGCGGAACTGATTGGCGCATGGCAGCCACCGCCTGACCGATGTCGCGCTGTTTAAAGATCGCCGTGCCGGCCACCAGGACCGTCGCACCAGCCTTGACCACCATCGGCGCAGTTTCAACCGTGATGCCGCCATCGACTTCCAGGTAGATTTTTCGATGCTGCGCCCGGATCATCTGGCTGATCTGTGAGATTTTGGGAAGCACCGCCGGGATAAACGTCTGCCCCCCATAGCCTGGATTCACGCTCATCACCAGCACCAGATCCAGCTCCGGCAGGATTGCATCCAGGCTCGAGGCTGGCGTAGCAGGATTTAGTGAAACACCTGCCTGCGCACCAACCTGTTTGATCAACTGAATTGATCGATGCAAGTGGCGTACCGCTTCCACATGAACCGTGATTAGATCCGCACCCGCGTCGCGAAAGCGGGGGATCAAAAAATCCGGTTCCTGAACCATCAAATGAACATCCAAAAAAAGAGACGTCAGACGTCGAATAGCCGCTACGATGTCCGGGCCCAGCGTCAGATTGGGCACAAAATGTCCATCCATCACATCAATATGCAACCATTGGACCTTTGCCCGCTCAATGGCTTGCAGTTGCTGCGGCAGGTTGCTAAAATCTGCTGCCAGGATCGATGGGGCTAAAATAGCCATAACTTATTCCCTATCCCGATCTGGTAATTTACTAACAATCAAATCAATGGCAGTCCCCTGGCTCACCACTTCGTCGGCCGGCAACGATTGATGAATCACTGTTTCCGGCAACAAATCGGCATCCGCCTGATAGCTTATTTCTCCGACGCTCAAACCTGCCTGCAAGATCACCTTACGGGCATCGCTTAAACTGCGTCCAATTAGGGCTGGTACGACAAACTGATCCGGAAAGCGGCCGAGACTTACTGAGATATCGACCGGCGTGCCCAATTTAACCTCCGCTCCCGCAGGGATGCTTTGATCCACCACCACTCCTTCGGGATAAATCTCAGAGTGACCATAGCTCACATTCCCCAATTCCAGCCCAATATTTTTGATCGTAAAAATCGCATTCCTTTCGGAACGGTGCGTAAGCTGCGGCATTTCGATCTTTGGCTCCCCCTTGCTCACGATGACATAAATACGACGCCCGCTCTTCACCGTGGCTCCCGGACGGGGATTCTGTCCCATGATTACACCGATCGGATATTGATTGGAGCTATCGAATTTTTTGGTTTCCTCTACAATCTCCAGCCCCAAACGTTCCAGCCGATCCCGTGCATCCTCATACATCAGATTTGTTACATTGGGCACCTCAATAGCCTGGCCATGTCGCGTATACAGGGGCATGATGATATAATTAAATAATAAGAAAATCAAGAAAAGAACTCCCAACACCTTTCCGAAGAAAATTGCTATTGGTCTCCAGTTCACGGTTTGCCAATTAACCATGGTCGATGTCACTCCCTCACTACTTTTTTGAGTCGTGCTGCAAACGATCCATCCATTCCATCACGTTGGGGACGCGTGCTAATAAAACCTTCTTTTGTAATCAGCTCAGGCGCAATTGGTTCCGTTGCGCGTTCGATTTCGAATTCTTTATGCCTGGTCAGGAATCTGCTGATGACCTGTTCATTTTCTGCAGGCTCAATGGTGCAGGTACAATAAACCAGCACACCGCCCGTTTTCAACAATTGCCCCGCGTTTTCCAATAACCGAAGCTGGAGATCGGCCAGCTCATCAATCGCTGCGGCCGTTCTTTTCCAGCGCAAATCCACGCGCTTGGCCAGCACTCCCAGCCCCGAACAGGGCGCATCGAGCAGAATCCGATCCACTGGCTGACAGGCGAATTGCGTGCCATCAGCCTGAACAAGTTGAACCGACTTTAGCCGCAGTCGCTGCACGCTGTTGCTGACCAACTGCAGCCGATTAAAATACCGATCCACGGCAACAATTATCCCCCTATCCCCCATCAATTCCGCCAGGTAGGTTGTTTTTCCTCCTGGCGCCGCGCATAAATCGAGAATGCGTTCGCCGGCCTCTGGCGCCAGGAGCCGACAGGCGAGCCCAGCACTCACATCCTGCACCGTAAACAGCCCTTGCTGAAATGGCGAAAAATTAGAAAGCTCCGGCAGTCGTTCCGCTATCAAAAAATCATCCAGATAGGGTGATGGCAGAGCCTCGATCTGCAATGATGCCAGCATCTTCTGCAGCTCGTGCCGACTGTTTTTTAGCCGATTGACGCGTAGCGAAATCTGAGGAGTTTGATTGTCCGCCTGGCACAGGGCTATTGTCTCCTCAAGCCCCCATTGTTCCATCCAGCGCTGCACCAACCAGTGCGGGTGCGAATATTCGATCGCGATACTATCGATAGGAGCTACCGATCGGTCGGGCCAACGAATTTGGTCCCGATTGCGCTGGAAAGCTCGCAAGATCGCATTTATCTTCTTGCCCCAATAGTCTCCGCGAATTTTTTTTGCTAACTTCACTGCCTCATGAATCACGGCGTAATCCGGGATCTTGTCGAGGTAGAGCAGTTGATAAAAGCTCAGTTGCAGAATATGCCGGATATTAGCTGGTGCTTTAGTATAATCACCATCATAAAATTGTGAAATAATCCAATCCAAACGCAGTTGCCAGCGGAGTACACCAAAAAAAACCTCTTGCACCAACGCCCGATCTGACACCGCAACCTGGCGCGTCTTAAATTCACTTTCCAGCAAGCGATCGGCATAAGCGCCCGTTTTTTCATAACGGTCAAGTAGCGAAACGATAAGCTGTCGTGGGGACATCGTGTTTGGATATTGTTTGAACCTGGCATCGCTGATTGCCGAATCGCAATCATTCTATACCGATTAAAGAAATGGTCATCGAGCCCAATCAAAAGATGGGCTGTCAATTACGATTCAAATTTTGATTTTTGATTATGCATTAAAACGTCGAACGAGCAGAGCTAACAGAGCACCCCCAACGCATGAATGCAACCTCTGAACCTCATACTTTTCCAATCAAGCAATCTCTTGGTCTGCCAAATGTCTCCGGAAACACAGTACGGCGCCTGGTGCTGTTAGCGCTCCATATTTTAATCGGGCAATCTTCCACCATTCCATTCTGTTGGCGTTGTTTTCCATAAGAATCACCTCAGTCTGTCCCCAACATTCACTGCATTTCCACGCAGAAATTCTGCCACTGACATTCGTCGTTTGCTTTCGGGCTGAATTTCGGTGATCCCAAGCACACCCTGGCCAGTAGCCACAGCAATTGTCTCTTTGGTTAACGCCACTATTTCTCCCGGCCGATTAGGAGTCGTAGTGGTCAACGATTGGATTTTCGAGCCACAGATTTTGATCTCCTGGCCCTGCAGGAATGAAAATGCTCTAGGAAAGGGGCTCAGTCCCCGAATCAAGTTGAAAATCGTAGTAGCATCTTTGGTCCAATCGATCTGGCAAACTTCACGAGTAATTTTGGGCGCTCGGGTAACCTCACCTTGTTGGGGGATGCGAGGCGGATTTCCCAATTCGATCAGATTGACTGTTTCCAGCAGCACTTCGGCGCCTATTTGGCTCAAGCGATCATGCAGTTCCCCAGCGGTCTCGTCATCGCCAATGCTTACCTTTTGCTGCAAAATCCAGGCACCTGTATCGACTTTTTCTTCGATAAAAAAGGTGGTGACACCAGTTTCTTTCTCGCCATTAATAATAACCCAATTGATTGGTGCAGCCCCGCGATATTTGGGCAACAGCGAAGCATGCAGATTGATCGCTCCGCGGGCAGGAATAGTGAAAACCGCCACCGGCAAGATTCGAAAGGCTACTACAACATAGAGTTCAGCAGGAAATTTTTTCAGTTCAGTGATGAACGCCGGATCAGAGAGCTTCTCTGGCGTCAGTACCGGCAGGCCATGCTGCTGAGCTACCTGCTTCACCGGAGTCGGCGATAGTTTCAATCCCCGCCCGACTGGTTTATCTGGCCCGGTCACCACGGCCAGAAGTTCATGATGGCTACCAATCAACCGTTCCAGACTGGGAATGGCAAATTCTGGAGTGCCCCAAAATATGATCTTCATCACTTCGCCTTTTTTGACACACCATAAGCAGTTACTGACCGGTCGCTTCCGAGCGACCAGTCTGTAATTGACTGGCCCTAAACACCTACAGACCGGTCGCTTCCGAGCGACCGGTCTGTAGGTAAATCATAATGGCTATGCCACCTCTTTCATCACCATCATCTCTTCCTCGGCGATGGCTTTGAGCTCTTTTTTCAGCATCTGCTTCTTTAATGCACCAATCCGATCGACGAATAAGACACCGTTCAGATGGTCGATCTCATGTTGCAATACCCGGGCCAATAAGCCCTCGAACTGCTGCTCATGGCTGGCGCCATCAATGCTCTGAAAGCTGAGCGTGATTTTTTCCGGTCGCTTAACGTCGGCACGAATTTCAGGAATGCTGAGGCAGCCCTCTTCCATCAGCGACTCGCCTTCGGCGGATAGAATTTGGGGATTGATGTATGCTTCTGGCTTGCCATCTTCAGTAATCAGACTGTGATCAACGACCAGCAAGGCAACCGATTCGGCCACCTGCGGGGCTGCCAAACCGATCCCACCATCTTCTTTCATGGTCAGGATCATATCATCTACCAGCTTTTGAATTCGCGCATCGATCTTTTCCACGCGCCTGGCTTTCATGCGTAATATTGGATTGCCGTATTTAATAATTCTCAATCTTGCCATATTTCATTATTGAATAAGTCACATAGTTAAGTAGTTATGTTGGTTGAGTAGATTGGAGTATCAATCAACCAATCCGCCTCCAGCAGGCAATTGCATAACCTGACGCAATCGCGCATCAATTACAACGTGAGTACCAATTGCACCGATTATCTAAATTGCGCTCATCAGCCAATTGCCAAAATCGTAAGCGTGTGAGGCACCGATTGACTAATTAGTGCTTGACCGCCCCCCCTTTTGTCATTTCGACCGCAGGGAGAAATCTGTAACTCCAATAATCTCGGTGCAACCAGATTCCTCACTTCGTTCGGAATGACATATTTCATCACTTTTCGTTCGAGCACTAATTAGCTTCCAGCCAATTACCCCTTTTCGATAACCTGGGCGACAGAACTTTTCACGAGTTCGATTTTGGTATCATCATCAATTTTGACGATGACCGTATTTTCTTTCTCTTTAACGCTCAGAACAGTGCCATAGATGCCGCCAGCCGTGATGATTTTGTCACCTTTTTTCAAGGCATCGAGCATCATTCGATGCTGCTTTTGCTTTTTGGCCTGAGGCCGAAAAATGAGAAAGTACATGATCGCAAAGATTAGAATAATCGGTAACCACATCGCTAAAGGATTGACCTGCCCCGATTGTCCACCGGCCGGCGCTCCCATGAGAAGAATAAAATTGAACACCTATTTTTCCTCCATAATAGTTAGTACCACTTAATCAGATTATCTTAATTCACGTCGCACGTCATTTCGATTCGTCCGCCGACTGGCGGACAGATCCGTTCTGAATGACACATCGTCTTTTAATCTGATCAACTAGCGTTAAAACTAAAATCAATTATCATTATGATTGTTAACGTCATCGTCTAGATCGGCGGCAGCCGAAAAATAGCGCTGCAAAAAATGACTTTTCCACCGGGTAAATTCGTTACCCAAAATCGCTGCCCGCGCTTGTCGCACCAGTTCCAGGTAAAAGTGCAAATTGTGCAGACTGGCCAGCCTCATCCCCAGGATTTCCTCGGCCTTGAACAAATGCCGAAGGTACGCCCGGCTGAAGTTGCGACAGGTATAACAGTCACATTCTTCATCCACCGGCCGAAAATCCTCTTTATAGGTAGCGTTTTTCACAATCAATGGACCATTCCAGGTGAACACCATTCCCTTGCGGCCATTGCGAGTGGGCATGACACAATCGAACATGTCCACTCCCAAATCAATGGCTTCGACCAGATCCTCAGGCTTGCCCACGCCCATCAAATAGCGCGGTTTGTCGGCCGGCAAAATCTCAGTACAAATCTTTGTCATCTCGAACATAGCGTCTTTGGGCTCGCCTACCGAAAGCCCGCCGATAGCATAGCCAGGAAAATCAAGTTCCACCAGCGCATCGGCACTACGCCGCCGAATCTCAGCATACGTGCTGCCCTGAACAATGGCAAACAAGGCCTGGTCATAGCCATACAATGGTTTACTATTTCGGAACGCGGCCAGCGATCGTTTTGCCCAATCCAGCGTAATTTCATTGGATTGAATCGCCTGATCCAGTGTGCAGGGATAGGTGGTGCACTCATCCAGCACCATCATAATATCAGAACCCAGCTTCCGTTGAATTTGCAGCACGCTTTCTGGCGTAAAGAAATGGTACGATCCATCGAGATGCGATTGAAATCGTACGCCCTCAATTTTCACTTTGTTCAACTCGGCCAGGCTAAACACCTGATAGCCCCCACTGTCGGTGAGAATGGGTCGCGACCAATTCATGAACCGATGCAAGCCGCCAGCCCGATGGATTAAATCCTCCCCCGGCCGTAAGTACAAATGATAGGTATTACCTAAAATG
>JAPDQM010000067.1:0-20893 GCA_034505795.1 Candidatus Zhuqueibacterota bacterium | reverse complement strand
AGTCAGGTTGTCGCGTGGAATGCTGGCGATGCCAAAGCCTTTTCTGCAAGCTTTGCCGAGAACGGCAGCTTTACGAATATCCGTGGCACCGTCGCCTATGGCCGCCGGGCGTTCGAAAACCGACATGCCGAGATCTTCCAGACAATCTTCAAAGGAAGCAAGCTCACGATGTCACCGACCAGGATCCGTTTCGTGCGGCCAGATGTCGCCATCGTCGATATCGACACTGAAGTGAGAGACATAGCTGGTGTCCCGCCAGGCGTTAAGGTTATGGCTGATGGTCGCATCCGCACCCGGCTGCAGGAGGTCTTAGTCAAAAACAATGGCACGTGGCTAATTGAGTCTTATCACAATGTCGATGTCAAGGAACCTTAAGCACAAATTGCCGGCGCATTTTTCAGGAGACGACCCAACGCTGCTTCGAGCTTGTTGGGTTCGGCTTCATATTGAGATGGAGGGTGCAAAAGAGAAGGATCCAGGCAAAAATCTATCGCTTCATTGTTGACCTAATCTTCGTCATTATAGCAATGGTGCTGTTTCTATTCGACAGCGGAAACTCCTTAGCTGTCAGTGCGATGGGGATTGGTGTTCCTGGGCGGGTGAGTCTTTCGATTTCATTTGATCCCCCACCCAGCTCAGCCTGATCACCAGTTGCAGTCGAGCAGCTAACCATGTTTTTGCCGATTAATTTAGCAGATAGGGTCATCATTAACTGAGGGTTGCATGGTGGCGATTAAATCTCAATCTATTCTGCCGCTGCCGCATTTTTTAAAGACCGAAATATTCTGCTTCGAATTTTGTCATAGGAGCTATTAATGAATTTGAAAAATCAGATCAACAAAGCAGGTAATAATGCAGCAGCGCTGGAGCAGATCTATCGGCAAGCTCTTGCGGCTGGAAGTGAGGCCAGCTTCAAAGAAGCGATCGGGCAATGCGCCATAGAACATCCGGAGAACGTGCTATTCCAGGCCTGGGCTTATCGACTGGACGTTCTGGCACTGCCGCCCCTGGTTAGTGGAGTGGAGGCACAACATGCAAGCCACGATCAAATGCAACGCTGGTGGATCGCCGTTGCCACGAGTGTGATTTTGGGCGTTCTCTTTGCAATATTTGCCGGCAATCGGCCACCAGTTCCAATTCCGGGTCAGGCAAATCCGCTGTTCTGGATTGGTTGGAGCCCATTGACCGCACTGGGCATCCTTTTTTATCTGGCTTTGGTCGATCGAACACAATGGCGGCCTTATGGGTATGCAGCTCTGGTAATCATTCCGCTCGCACTTTACATTGCAGCGACGGTCTGGGGCAGAGCAGACGACCTCGCAATTCTAACAGCCCTCCATCTTCCATTTGTGATGTGGGCGATGGTAGGATTCGCCCTGGCTTTGCGCTATCCTGATCCCGCCAGGCAATGCTACGCCTATTTGGTAAAATCCGTGGAGACCGTTCTGGTCGGCGGCATCTATTTCGGTGCTGGCGCCATCTTTTTGGTCTTGACCTATGGCATCTTTGCTGCGTTGGGAATTCATCTTCCTGAAGATAAGCTTCAAGTCGTTGCGGCCTGGGGCATTGGGGCCATTCCGATGCTGGCGCTGGCCAGCGTCTATGACCCGAAGGTTGCGCCAGCAGCACAAGATTGGGCCACAGGTCTCACCCGGATCCTCAGAATTGTCACGCAGTTTATCCTACCGCTGGCGATTGCCGTTCTAGCCATTTATGTTTTCTGGTTTATTCCGGCTTACTTCTGGCGACCGTTTCAGGAGCGGGAGGTTTTGATCGTTTATAACGCAACCATCCTGGCCATTCTGGTGCTGCTGACCATTGTCGTATCAGCCCCAATGGATGAACGATCTCCGCGCCAGAATATCATCTTGCGCTATGGCCTTCTTGCATTGGTGGGATTAAGTTTGCTCCTCAACATCTATGCGCTGGCGGCGATCCTGAGCCGGACCTTTCAGTTCGGTCTAACTCCGAACCGTTACGCGGTCCTCGGCTGGAACCTGGTGACATTGCTCATGCTAACAGTGATCGGTATCCGGCAGTGGCGAGGTCGATCGCAGCAGTGGATTTTTATCATCCGCGAATCCATTGCCCGTGTCTCTGTGCTGGCGGTTCTTTGGGCAGTATGGGTGCTAATTGGACTGCCGCTATCGTTCAAATAATAGCAAAGATGTTCTCATATTGCTCGATAATTCATAGTTATACCGTACAACACAATCATCTGACCCGAACGCGAGCGAGAGATAAATTTTTGTAGGCTTTTCACTCTAATTTGTGCCCGCCCGAAAGCTAAAGATTTTTAAAAAGCATGCCATTCCGAGCGGAGCGAGGATTTTTTCTATGATTAAAAACATGGGACTTACAGATTCCTCACTTTGTTCGGAATGACAATTTTCCTGAACAATTAGTAATTTCCGGACAGACTCTAATTTGGGTCAATGATTTATCTGAATGCATGACCACCTTGAAACAGCAGCCTTCATCGCAAATATGGAGATGAACATGATCGCTGCGTTTTCAACGCCCAAAAACAGGATCAGGACGTATCTCTGCCTGGCGATCTGTGGTATGGCGGCATTTGCTGCTGCCAGAATCGGCATGGCCGATAATCTGCCAGGGATTCTGCTCGCCTATGTTGTCGCTGTTTCCTTTGTCCTGGCATTTGTCCATTCCTGGTGTGCTGCGAGGCAATTTAGGTTGCTTATTTGCATGTCGATAATCAGCTTGGTTTTCTTTGTTATCCTGCATAACGTTTTCGAAGCTCTTGCTCACAATTCGGCAACTGGAGGGGTTTTTCAGAATCTGATGCAGTCGTTAGCGGTGGCAGCTTTTTTTCTGGCGACTCTGATCTGCCCGGCAGCTTTTCTTGTTGGAGTAATCGGCTGGGTGGTTATGTTTATGAAGTGCCGGCGTCGGCGCAATTTTCCTATCGCTCCCTGATGCCTGCCATTGTAGTTCGATCTGCTAATGAATTTATCACCTTTGACGATGAATCAATTAGGCAAATTCTACAGAATCGAATCTGGCAGAATGGATGCGACTTGCGGCGGTGACGAAAATCTTTTTGATAGCCAGCCCGCGCGCAGTAGCATTCTTAGGCGCTTGCGAAATAGCGTTACGCAACTTATCAAAAATCTACGGCAAGAAGTTGACGCTTTCGTACGATAATCAAACCTGACTTGATTGGAACTTGCTATGTTTTGCATCATAAAATTTATTAAAAATGTTATCACCAATGGACTCCACAGCTAAAAGCCATGACAGCTTGCATTCTGAAGAAGCATTTTTCAATTTCCAATCTACTTTGGCAGAGGCCAAAAGCCTCTGATGAATTGGTTCGAAATGATTTTAAAAATTTCTGAAGCATATTAAAGCTCTATTTAAAAAACAGCACGAATTAATCTAATCCTCCTGAGGACGAGCGCTGCTAATTTTTCTGTTCTCGTAATTTCATCTTATGCATTGATTGCTACCCCCCTGGTTTTATCGCCCAGCCTCAGGTCAGCCAAGCAAGGAGGCAAGCATGGATATCCGACTGAAATTATCAGCAAGTAGTCTCTGGGCCATTTTGCTATCCATCCCCCTCTTCATCGAGATAAGCTGCGTCCCTTCGGGCTACCAGTCCCCACGCACCCTCAGGCCAGGCCAGGCCTCGGTCGGGGCCGGAGTTGCTATGCCAATTACCTATGGAGATCTGTCGCTTTGTCTGCGGTGCGGGGTGATAAAGAATCTGGATGTTGGCATTAAAATGGGAGGCTCGAAAGACGGTTATGGCGTTTTTTCCGATATCAAATATTGCTTTCTTAAACACCCCCTGTTGGTTGCCGCTGATGTGGGATTTATCTATCATGAGGGTGAATTTATGAACGAGTATGAGCCGCGAACGCAGGGCGTGCATCCCACGATTCTATTGGGCAACGATCGATTCTATGGTGGGATTGGCTGGAATTATTCAATCAAACGAGAAACACACTACACAATGGGTCAACCTTATGAAGAGTGGGTGGTCACCAGGCGTTCCTCAGGGCCGAGGATTATGCTCGGCGCCTCCTGGGGCCAGCGCTGGAAATTCAATCCCGAAATCATTTTCAACTTCGATCCCCTACTGCGGCATGATGCGGGGGTAATGATCGGATGTGGGCTGCATCGCCTCTTTGGCAAATTGGCCAACGATTAGCCACTTGAAGAGACATGGTTGTCGATAATGGTTCTATTTTCGGTTGATTTGAATGATTATCGGACACCTCGATAATCAGACCAATTCAGCAACGCAAAAACGAAGTTGTCCTGCATCAGACCATTTCAAAAAAATTCGGCATTATTTACAAAACATGGGAGAAAGCAGACCATGAAAACCCGAAAACTCATCTGCCTCTCGGCGGCAATTTTGGGCCACCTTCTGATTCTCACGTTGAATGAAGTTTGGACGCAAGTGGTATATTTGCGGCCAGGACAACTGGTGAAATTAACTGTTAAGAATGATTGGAGCGTAGAGTCTCATAGCGGAGCATTCATCAGAACCAGCAATGATACGTTCTATTATCGCGAAAACAAAAAAATCTTTGGCACTTATGTAGGCGCCATTGAAAAGCTCTATGTTTCAGTAGGGGAGAAGTCTAATCTAAAGCAGGGTATTATGATTGGTGGACTTCTGGGGGGATTGCTTGGGGCTTTGAGGGCAACTGCAGGTTCTACTGAACATTCTCAAAAGGATAATCCTATTTCTGATCCGTTTGATGATGCATTCCAGAATCTGGCAATTGCGCTGGGTTTTGGTGTGGGTACGTTAACCGGAGCCTTTTTAGGAGGCTTCATTGGTGGTACGAGCAGGTCCGTCGAGTGGGTAGAGGTGCCGCTGTCCAGTATTAGTGCGGCAGAGATGCCTCCACCCGTAATTTCCGGTGAAACAATACAGCATAAGATGGTAATGACCGATCAAGTGCCGATGGCTGAGAAATACCGCTGGAGCTGCAACGTCAGTACTGGCGGCATCGCGAGTAGCTTCTTATGTGATGATATCGAGAAGGCTATGATTCGCAGCGGTTTCGATGCCCCAGTAATCATCAAAGAAGTCACTCCTGAACATTATTATTCAGAAACGAATTATCCTAATCACAATACAGATCCGCTGAAAATTGGAATGCCGCTCTCAGTGCAAATCAACTACGCGCTAACGCCTAATGTCTTTAGCTCATTACTGATGCTTCATTCCACCCTGGCCACCGTGAGCGGTCATCATGAGAATCCCGAAATTTTTATGTCGCTAAAAGCCCGGTCGATAGCTCTCTGTCCGTTGGTGATTTTCAGGCCCAATAGTGGTGCATCAGAGCTCGGCTTTGGGCCGGGTCTTTTCTACAATCAAATTGAGCAGCGACCGCGTGGACAAGCAATTTCCAGACGTCAGAAGATAACCATGGGACTGGTGGGCCAGGTTGCGCTGCGCTTCCCTCAACGAACACGATTGTTTGCGAGCATCGGGCTGCAATATCGCTGGCTGCCAAAGTTCAGAATCGGACCGTTTAAGGTGACTTCAGGCGAAACCATCATAACGCTTGACCCATTTACTTCGGACTTCTCTCATGCTTTTATAAATGCAGGCTTAGGATACCATTTTTGAGGCACATGATGGGCATCTCCTGGCGCTTCAGGTTTTTGTCAGGTCAATGAATGGAGAAAAATCACCTTGCTCGATTGGACCTCCTGCGAGGGATTCATGGGAGTCGGTTTCGGGATGAGCAAGTGGCTGTTGCCCAGATCGAATACCGCTATCCAATTTATAAGCGATTCTCTGGTGGTGCCTTTACCGGTTTCGGGGATGGAATAGGGCTTCCTTTGAGTGACTTCGAATTAGCAAAAAAGGATGTAGTTGATTGAACGCCGCATTGTTGACCGGCTTGTAAAACAACGGTATGGTTTAGCTCGAGAACGCCATTCACGAGGCAGTCTTTGTTCTGGCCCCATTCGTTCATTTTGGGTTGAATGGGTGGAAGTTGCAACTAAAAAATTCTATTGACAATGAAAACAAAATTTAGTATGATATGGCCAGGTAACGAAATGACAAAATTCCCCACCTGTTTGAGAATAACAGAATTCAGACAAATAAGTGCCTTCTGCGTTTGTTCATTCATAACGATAGTCAATAAAAAATGAGGAGCCATCGATGAAACCGAAGTTAACCAACCCGCTATCAACGAGCATGATGACTCGCAGAAAATTCATCTCTACAACTGTCGCCACGGCAGCTTCTATTTCCCTTGTCCCGAGGTATGTTTTGGGAGGTCCTGGATATGTCCCCCCTTCGGATAAAATTACGATTGCCAACATCGGCTGCGGCACCCAGGGCTTGCGAGAAATGGTGCGGCTATTGGAACATCCAGAGGTTCAGATCGTCGCAGTGTGTGATCCGAATAAATTCAGCACCGATTATCTCGACTGGTCTCCTAACGAAATCCGGGATCTGATTCGTTCGGCATTGGGTGAGCCGAATTGGGGGGCGAGCTATCGCGGTATTCCTGGCGGCAGGGATATTGGCAAAGAATTGGTAAAGAAATATTACGGTAAAAACAAGCCGTCAGGTAAATATAAAGGCTGCAAGGCATACGAGGATTATAGGGAATTGCTCGAAAAAGAAAAGGATCTCGATGCCATCAAAATCATGACACCGGATCATCATCACGCCTACCTGGCTATCGCCGCTATGAAAAAGGGTAAGCATGTCATCTCACACAAACCGATTGCCAACCGAATGTCGGAAGGTAGGCTGGCCATTGACCTGGCCAAAAGATCACCGGTTAAGACCCATCTCCTGGCCTGGAGTGAACGGCCGGAATATGATCTGATCCTGAAGTGGATCAACGATGGCGTGATCGGCCAGCTAAAAGCGATCCATAATTGGTCATATCGACCGGTGTGGGAACAATGGCCCGCCAGACCCAAGGACACGCCACCGATTCCTCCTGGCTTGAATTGGGAATTGTGGTTAGGCCCGGTTCCAGATATCCCGTATCATCCGAACTATACGCATAATGTTTTTCGAGGCTGGTATGATTTTGGCGGGGGCAGTATCGCCGATATGGGACATTACAGTTTATTCCCGTTGTTCAGGACTTTTGGCATTACTACTCCGCCTATAAGTGCCAAGGCGTATGGCACGACGCATCGCTATGTTGATGGCAATACCTATTATTGGCTTGAGAATGACGTCTCCTTTCCATTGTCCTGCATGATCCAGCTAAGCTTTCCGGAGCAGCAAAACTTGCCAGCATTTGATCTATTCTGGTACGATGGCGGCATGAAACCGTTCATCCCCGACGAGCTCAAGGAAGACAATCGGGATATGCCAGATGAAGGGATGATGTTTATCGGCGATAAAGGAAAAATCCTGGCTGGATTTCGGGGGGAGAATCCTGAGATAATCCCCTCGCGGCTGATGAACGCCTACCAGGGAGAGAAAGCGTTGCCAGAACGAGAGCGCGCCAAAGCTACGGATATATGGTTGGCAGCCATTAAAAATAATGAGGAGTCACCGGGCAGCTTTATCTACGCCGGGCCGGTCACTGAAACCATAAACCTGGCGGCCGTGGCCTTACGCGCTAAGAAAAAAATCGACTATGATTCGATCAATATGAAAATCACCAATGATGAGGCATCGAATAAATATCTCACCCGGAAATATCGAACCGGTTGGGAACTCTAAGAGTCCTGCAAAATGGAAAAGTCTAGCATTTCGATCCGTCCAGTAATTGGCGGGCGGAGAGAAATCTGGTCAACGAATTGATTTTAGAAAACGCACAGATGTCTTGCTCCATCCGCCGAGACGGATTCCGTTCGAAATAACACCAAAATCATAGGTTTGCAGAAGACTTTGGGAATTACTAATAAGGAGTCGCACAATGGACAAAATGAGCAATCTCTCTTCAAGAAGAGATTTTATAAAAAAATCAGTCTGGCTGGCGGCGGCCAGCGTCGCGGCACCCGCGTTGCTGAACAATTCACGCGCCCTGGCAACGCCACGAATGACATACGATGATATCTCACTGGCCGAATGGGCGCTGGTGGACGAAATAAAAGCTGGGAAATGGAAAAACCTGGATTTTCCTCGCATCGCGCGACAGGACTTTGGCATCAACGGCATTGAGTTTGTGAATACGCTCTTTGAAGTGCCGACAGCAGAATATCTCAATCAACTGAAAAAAAACGCGGATGACTATGGGGTGACCATGGTGCTGATTATGTGTGATGCCGAAGGAGACGGCTGTGAACCCACCAAAGAATTGAGAAATCAATTTGTAATCAACCATAAGAAATGGATCGATATTGCCCACTATCTCGGTTGTTGCGCCATCCGCACCAATTGTCGCGGGCCCAAAGACGTGGATAAAAAGGAGGCGCTCAATTGGGCAGCAGAAACATACAATATGCTGCTGGAATATGCCATGCCGGCAAAGATCAGCGTCTGCATTGAAAATCATGGCGGCGTATCGAATGATGCGGACTGGATGGTGGCGTTGATGAAGGAGGTGAACAACCTTTATTTTGGCACCTATCCTGATTGGCGAAGTCCAAGCGCTAATTTCGACAATTTTGGTTACCTTGAAAAAACACTGCCCTGGGCGGTAGGAATGTCATATCGTAACCAGCCAACTGAAGAGTTGTCTGCCCGAATGATAGATTTGTGCAAAAAATCAGGTTATAGAGGCTGGTACGGCATAGAGTCGTCCGGTCGCGAAGCGATATTTGAGGGAAAACGAATACTCAATAAGTATTTACTGAACAAATGATGCATTATTTTAGCACCATTCCATAAAATGAACCAACTTAAAGCCATTGATGCTTTTAGGCAATACTCGAGCGGCAGACCCGTGAAACTTGTCATTGGACGGGTCTGATGCGGTTGAATGCGGTGATTTGATAATTTCTAAATCCGCATGAACATCGATCAAACACCAGGCAAGCAGTTTGTTATCGCTCGGCTGGGTCGGACGATTGTTTGCAAATAATCACATTCAACGCTAAGGTGAGTAGCTTCGCATCCGCCGTGTCCGCGCGGGATGGGATCAGCACCGGTGCCCTGGCACCCATCGTGGCATGGGCGAGACGCAATTTGGCGAAATAGGTTGTTCCTTTGGCCGTGAGGTTGGCCGATTCGATGTTCGGGAATAGCAGAATATCCGCTTTGCCTGCTACCGGGGACTGAATACCTTTTTGCTGAGCGGCCTCGGCTGAGATGGCATTGTCCAGCGCAAGTGGCCCATCAACGATGCAGCCCTTGATCTGACCTCGCTCGTTCATCTTTGCCAGAATCGCCGCATCTACGGTAGATTGCAGCGCGGGATTGACGGTTTCCACTGCCGATACGACGGCCACTCGAGGATTAGGATGACCCAGGGCATGCATTACCTGAACTGCGTTTTCCAGTATCTGGATTTTCTGGTTCAGATCAGGCGCCAAATTGAAGCCACCATCGGTGATGATCATCAACTTATTCGGATCCTGGCGCTCGGGCCATTCGAATACGAATGTATCGCTGATCAGTCGCCCGGTACGAAGCCCATGTTCGGCATCCATTACTGCCTTCAATAGCGTGGCTGTTTTCACTTTGCCCTTCAAAATGATGTCAGCCTCGCCGTTATGAATGGCCTGAACGGTCCGGCGACAGATCCCGGCTTCGTCATTTGCTTCGACAATCTCAAACTCGTCATGCCGAATGTTCACTTCATCCAGCGACTTTAAAATTTGATTCTTGTGGCCGATCAGCAGACCATCTGCCAGTTGCAATCGTTTCGCATCCATAATCGCCTCGAGCGCTGCTCGATCATTAGCCGCCGCAATAGCAACCCTTACGGGTCGTTCGGATCGTTCACTTATTCGCGTCGCCTGCTGCAATAATTCATCGAAATTATTGATCCCCATATCTGATTTCCTTCATATTGTGCTTGTCTACATCAACACTTTTTAATAATAACATAAGGGAATAATGGAAAGTTAAGGTAATCACAATTCCAGAACTAGAGCATTGAGATCGATCACTAGCCAGCGCCCCGTTGGTAATCCAGAAGTCTCAATGACCCAATTGCCCAGTTACCCAGTTACCCAGTTACCCAATTACCCAATTACCTTCTTACCCGCTTCGAAAGCCTTTCGATTTAAATCCAATGTTTTCGGAGGCACCCGCTGTCCGATCGCCTTCAGCCACTGCGATTCATCGAACTCTAAAAAATTGGACAAGGCACCCAACATGACTGCATTAATCGTGCGTGGATTGCCCAACTGCTCAGCGATCTGCATGCCATTGATCATGAATAGATGCTCGGTCTTTTTGTGGCAGATGGTGGCAATATCATCAGGGTATGGTGTGTCGGCAAAGAATACCGTTAAGGGGGTAATCTGTTGATTATTCACAATGACCACACCCCCGCCTTTCAAATAATCCAGATAGCGCACGGCTTCCAATTTTTCAAATGCCAGAATGATATCTGCATCTCCAGTAGCGATCAGGGGAGAATAAATCTTTTCCCCAAATCGAACCTGACTAACGACGCTGCCGCCTCGTTGCGCCATCCCATGAATCTCACTCTTTTTGGCATCCAGTCCGGCTTCCATAGCAACCATCACCAAAATATCACTGGCGACCAATACACCCTGGCCGCCGACGCCGCTCATCAATACGTTTACAATACGTCGTTTCTTGGTGACAGCATAGTTTAGATCTTTCATTTATTTTTCCTCATCATTTTCAAATCAAAAATTCCGTAACCCATCATCGAATTTACCAGGAAGCCGTTGAAACGGCTTCGGACCGGTTTGGTTCACGCAGCCAACATCAGGATGAATCACACGGTCAAATCTGAAAGAATACCAAGATTCAAGGTCGTGCCATAATCCTCCCATTATAAATACTAAAACCCCTGCAGCGGTTTTGTGCTCATTCGTCATGTGACTGTGACTGGAAATAAAATTCCAATCACGACCATAGCAGCAATGATTCATAAATCGTCTCTCCCCCAATTCCCCAATATTCAATTTTCTGATTACCCATTTCCCTGATCTTGGACCGGCTTCTGAATCGCCTGCGGCTTACAGACCTGACGGCAGATATCGCAACCAATGCATAGCAATCCATTGATTTTGGTCTTGCCATTTTCATCTTTTTCGATTGCCGGGCAGCCGACCTTGTGGCACATACCGCACATGATGCATTTTTCGGGATCGACAATATACGGCTTATTGAAGACTTTCCGTGCGCGAATCACACAAGGCGCATCGACAATAATAACCGATGGCTCATCAGTCGCTAATTCCTGTTTCAACACCGCCACGGTCTCATCGATTTTGTAGGGATCAACTCTAACGACCCGTTTGATGCCAACCGCGCGGCAGACCGCTTCAATTTCCACCTTATTCGTTGGCTCACCCTTTAGCGTTAAGCCCGAACCAGGATGCTCTTGATGTCCGGTCATGGCGGTAATATGATTATCCAGAATGCAAATTTTGGTTTTGCCCTGATTGTAGACAATGTCCAATAGGCCAGTAATGCCCGAATGGAAGAAAGTGGAATCGCCGATGACGCCGATGAGTTTGCCTTTAAATTTCTCGCCAGCCGCTTTTTCCATGCCCTCGGCATAGCCGATACTGGCGCCCATGCATAGACAGGTATCCATGATCTCTAATGGGGGGATGGCCGCGAGCGTATAGCAGCCGATGTCGCCAGTTACTGTCAGGCGGAGCTTTTTCATGGCGTAGAAAATGCCGCGATGCGAGCAGCCAGGGCAGAGCACTGGTGGCCGGGCTGGAATCGGGATGTCTTTCAACACGGATTCGCTGGAAGGTGGCAACAAACCAAAAGCAGCAGCAATGATTTCTGGATTGAATTCGCCCAGTAATGGCAACCGATTTTTGCCCTCGACCGCAATGCCCATGGCCGCAATTTGCTCTTCCAGAAACGGATCGAGCTCTTCGATGACATAAATTTTTTCTACTTGCTCAGCGAATTTCCGTATCAACTGTTTAGGCAGGGGAAAGGTGAGGCCCAATTTTAAGATCGAAGCAGATGGAAAAACCTCTCTGGCATATTGATAGGAAATCCCGCTGGTAATAATGCCCAGCTTCTTATCGCCCCATTCGATGGTATTGCAGTTGCCGTCGTTGCCATAGGCTTCAAGCTCGGCCAGGCGTTTTTCAACCAGAACATGCTTTTTCCTTGCATTCGTTGGCAACAGAACGTTTTTTGAGAAATCCTTTTTGTACTCTTTGGGGGCAACGGGATTGCGCTCGTTCAACATAACGATGCTTTTGGAGTGACTGATGCGGGTAGTGGTGCGCAACAGAACTGGGGTATCATATCGCTCGCTCAATTCCAACGCCAGCATCGTGAAGTCTTTGGCTTCCTGACTGTCCGATGGTTCCAAGAGCGGTATTTTCGCCGCCCGGGCATACCAGCGATTGTCCTGCTCGTTTTGTGACGAGTGCATCGCCGGGTCGTCCGCTGATACGATCACCAGGCCCGCAGTAGTCCCCTGATAGGAGAGCGAAAACAGCGGATCAGCCGCAACGTTGAGACCAACATGCTTCATCGCGGCCAGCGATCTCATGCCCCCCAATGCCGCACCACCAGCGATCTCCAGGGCGACTTTTTCATTGGGTGCCCACTGGGCTTGAATTTCTTCGTATTGGCCGATGTTTTCCAAAATTTCGGTGCTGGGTGTGCCAGGATATGCTGCAGCAAATCTGCCACCCGCTTCATAGAAGCCGCGCGCAATGGCTTCGTTACCAGATAAAAGGGCTTTTGACATAAACATCCTTCTCAATTACTAATAACATGCTAGTGAAATGGTACAACTACCAAAATCAGCTCCACAAGTCTTGGCAAAATTTCAGCTCAATGAACAAAGAATACTTATAATATTCCAGAAGATTGAATATCGAAAATAGGCGCTGAAGGCGTATTTGACCTGCATGGTCACTCAATTTCATCATTGGGTCATCCGATCGGATACTGTTTGGCGTGTTCCATACCTTGCAATACTCGCAAGGCTCCTTTGGCCAGGGCTTCCATTTCAAACTCGCCTGGCAAAATGATGACTTCTCCAATAAATGCCACTCGTTCTTTGATCCAGCCAGTTAGCATAGCCGATTTGGCCAGACCACCAGTCAGCACAATCGCGCGGATGCCTCCTCTTACCACGGTAGCCATGGCACCGATCTCTTTGGCGATTTGATAGGCCATGGCTTGATACACTTCTCGGGCCATTGTTTCGCCCTGCTGAATACGGCGTTCCACTTCCTCGGCGCTATTGGTGCCCAAATAGGCGATCAGGCCGCCGCGCCCCATGACCAACTGGCTCATCTGTTTTTTGGTGTATTTTCCAGAGAAACAAAGCTCGATAAATGGTTGCAGGGGCAAATCACCGGTGCGTTCCGGCGAGAAGGGTCCCGAACTTGAGGCATCATTGACATCAATGATGCGGCCATTCTTTAGCGGGCAGATGGAGATGCCGCCACCAAGATGGGCAATGATAAAAGTGGTCCGCCAATAATCAACACCCAATTTTTCAGCGGCCATTCTTCCGACGGCATGGATATTTAGCGTATGGGCCAATGACCGACGCTGGATTAATGGATGACCGGAATACCGCGCCAGAGGTTCCAGTTCGTCCACCGCAACCGGATCAACGGTGTAAGCGGGGATGCCAGCCGAATCGGCAATCATCTTTGCCAGAATACACCCAAGATTTGATGGATGCTGTCCCTGAATGCCGTGCTGAGCATCAGCAACCATGGCCTCGTTCACCAGGTAAGTACCTCCTGGAATTGGCTTTACCAATCCCCCGCGGCCTACCACTGCCGCAAGCTCCCGGATAGAAATTCGATTACGTTCCAAAAAGCTATTGATCGCAGCCATGCGCAAATTAAATTGGTCTTTTAAATCGGTACATTGTTGAAGCTGTTCAATAGAATGATTAATCTTTTCTTCAAAGCGGGGTAGCTCATTTTCAAACAAAGCCACTTTAGTTGAGGTTGAGCCGGGATTGATCACCAAAATTTTGAATGGCATTCCTGTCTCCGAAAATTCACGCCAATGAATAATTCCGCCAGGTGATAGAATCACGGAATATCATTTTCGATTTTAGGTGCTTTGCAGAATTATTTTAGCAATTTAAATTACTAAAAATAACTTTTAAAATCAACAAAAAAATCGTTCAGGAATAATAGACCGCTTTTTGCAGGCCCCCAAAAAAAGTCAGGATGACTTCAATTCGAATCACCCTGACTTCAATTGTATTATGATCGAAACTCAACATCCATTCCCAGCGTGAGATAACCAGCCTACCATCTTAAAGTATCACGATTTATTTGACCAGCACCATCTGTCTGGCCAGTTCCAGGGGAGGCCAGCGCCCCTCTTGCGGCGTGATCTGGATGCGATAGATGTATGGCCCGGACGCGGCTGGTTCACCGGTGGCGTTTTTAGCATCCCACTGAACACGATGGACACCTGCAGGGAGGTCTGCATCGAGCAGCGTTCTTTCCTTCTGCCCGTTTAGATTGTAAATTTCTAATCGTACATGCGAGGCAGCAGCCAGGCGATAGGAGATTGTTGTTAGTTGGTTGAATGGATTGGGATAGTTTTGTTCCAGGCTAAATAGTCGCAGCAGGGTTGGGTTTTCTGACTCGAAAGATGCTTCTTGTTCCAGGGCAAGCGGCTGTGGTACTAATCCATTTTGGTGTAACGGCATTTCGTTTTTCAAATATGCCAGCGTTGCGGCAATTTCGGCAGCATAGCTGGTTTCTACCTGCTCCATGGCTAAGGTTAGCAAATTTGCCGCCGCGGCGGGGGGCACTGAAATCGTTAGCCCATGCACTAATTTAAAATATCCTTCAGCGATGTTGGCAGCATAAATCGACAATAGCCGAATAAGCTCCGATTCCTTTTTTGTTAACATGTAGCCGTAGTAGCTAACAAACTCCTGAAAGCTCTTTTCAGCGCCGAGAATTAAGCCGGTGGTAGTCAATCGGCTGATGTCGCACTGGTGCGCCAATGGATCAGCATAGGCGGCAACCAACAAGGCCGGAATGGCAGAAGACCGTAACTGTGTTGATTGCAGTATCTTTTTGCCGATATCGGCGCTTTCATGCCGCTTGATCCAGACGTCCACTGCCAATTCGGTCGCCAGGTGCGCTAAAGATGGGGCATATTCGGTGGCCAACGAATCGGCTTGTTGCGGAGCGAGGCCATTGTTCAGAAGGATTTGTTCAAGCGAATCATGAAAGGCAAATTTCAAGGCGGTGACCTGGACCGAAACATAACCCCTGCCTGAAGTAGTGCGACCCTCATGATGGGCGGTGAAATCGGCTCCCCAAATTGAATTGTGGGTGATCAGGCCATAGGCGAAAGCCTTTAGGCCGGCGGTCGCTGCAAGATCAGAAACCTGGTTGAATTTGGTATGGGTGAGCACGCCCAGAGATTCCTGATAAACCGTGCCGAAGAGGCTTTTATTGAAGTCGGCTGCCATTGCTCCGTAGATTTCTTGCAAATTCAGATAACCCGAAGTCTTTCCCAATTTATCCCCAAAATAGGCATGGGTCGCTAGGCCCCAGGCGAACAGCGCTCCAGGGCTAATTAGAAATAGCAACAGCAAAATAGAAGAGTAGGCTTGTTTTTTCATGGCTGCACCTCCTAATTTGATTTCGTTCAAGACAGTAAATCTCCAATTACGAAAATCGTTGCGATGTGGTTTGAGCCAGAAAAATACTAACCGAAGATATCACAGGGCAATTGTTGGCTGATCGGTGAACTTCTGGCAGCCGACCATCGTTGGCAGCGATTGATTGACAAATATTCGTAATCGATTTGGGACAGCTACAAAGTAATAAATTTTTTTTAATGAAACAACCAAAATTTTAATGGGAGACGATTTTTTTGGGTGGGAATAGATGCAAATTGCGATCAGATGGAACAACTGAGCAAATACCGCAGGCGGCGGCCGAATCGCCGCTATTGGACTGGCGTCGCTGTCGCCGCCTGCAATTTTAGAACTCTGAGACTGGCTATTTCTTAGGTTTCCATTCGATAAGCTTGATCGTGTAGTGGGATTCATTAGAATTGGGCATGGTATTGCCGGAGAAAGCCGTGGTGCCTTCGTTGAAATCCTCCTGCACGAATTCGACCAGAACCCCTTCCTTTGGGGCGAACCAGACATCGGCTTTGGTTTCTCCTTCGCTCTCGCCACTGATACGATTACCCTGTCGTTCACTATCGAATGATCGAGAGTAGGTGGACTCGACCTTGAGATGCAGGCAAGCCAGACCCTGTTTTTTCTCTTCACCGATCACGGTATATTTGGTCTTCCCCGCCACTTTTTGGTCCGGCATAAAGCGCCCAAAGAAGCCGCCTCCGCCTTGATCAGTCTCTTGGTAGGGTTCGGTCCATGAATCTCCCACCTTCATGGCTTTGGCCGGCAATTTGAAAAAGACAGGCCGTAATTGATTCAAAGGATTGCCGAACCTTGCTCGTCCAGGGCGGTCGCCACCTCGATCAGGAGGCTCTGGCCTCGGAATGCTGTCGATGGCTGTAATTTCTCGGTTTTCGCCTTGTGGTGTAATTTTAAGCCGTACACGTTTTCCTTCGGCAGCTTTTAGGTCAAATGGTTGAAAACCGCGGCCGCCGCGCCCGCCTTCTGAAGCCACGTCCAGTTTATTCACGGTCAGTACGAAGCTAAGCAGACTATCGGTTTTTTCGGCCTGCAATTGAAAATTATAGGTGCGGCGGGTGGTCATTTCAAAAGATTCCCCTTCGCGTTCCGAAATACGGATATCTTTTCGGCTGCTTTCATATTTTAGGATATCACCGGCATTGGCCCGATAGATCAGTCCAGCAGCGGTTTGGGAAAAAGAGGGTGCTGTTACGATTAGCAGTAAGAACAGTACCGGGAGTGCGAACTTCAAGAGTCCCAAAGATTTCGATTGGGAATGAATGCCATTAAGGATTTGCATCATGATCTCCTTCCGGGTAAGTAAATTTTTGCCTGATGAATTCTTCAATTTAAACAATCGTGTCCCAAAAAACTTGCAGATTATTTTGGGCTGCCTATCAGCATGGGTTCCTGATTAGGAATGAAATTGGAAAAATTCGCATTATTCGCAGAACCAAAAATGACTGAGACTGTGTTCATTTGCTTTGCTTCTGCAACTTCTGAAGGCGAAAAGTTGTTTTGTTAACCAAAGTGGTCTCAAATTTCGCCATCGCTTCGGGGGTAGGAAATTGCCTTCGCCATTGCCGCATTCGTTGGTCGGTAGTACGAAAAATGTGATCCTCCAACTTGAAAAGTTCCGGTAACAGTCCCCGATTTCGGTGATTTAGCAGCAACGAAGTTGCCAGATATTGTTTCCGGGAGGTATCAGGATAAACTCTGGCTTCCAATTCTTGAATCGTCTGGTTCAATAGGGCAGTAGCATCCCCATCCGTCATTGCTGGCGTCGTTCCAGCCGCCACCCATAAAGGGACCGCAACGCCGCAGATGGGTTCGCCAAGAATCACCCACATAGTTGTGAGTAACGGGTTCTCGTTGGGCAAAACTCCGTGAAACACGGCACAGGACGCGGTACGGAAGCGGTTGATCGAATGGTAGGTGCGGAGAAAACCTGGGGGGTGATTACCTTCCTGACCTGCGAAAGGTAAGGGATAGGGATCGGTTTTTTCATTGGCCAGATCACGAGCGATGAATCGCAATATCGATTGATAACTTATATTTTTTTGTTGTGCCAGCGGCTGCAGTAATTGGTTCGCACGGCGGTAGCGTATCTGGCCGTAGCTCTTCGAGGTATCCACTGCGGTCATGGCAAAATTAGCACGCACGATGAAGCCTAATGGTGCGGTCTTGGGGTCATTGGCATCAAATTTGGCAAAATTATGATTGCCGGTTTCAAAGATGATCGCGGCGCCTGTGGCATCGATGACTCCGAAATTGGCTTTGGTCTCCCGGCCAGTGATATTGGTTGATTCCAGTAGTTGTTCAAAATCGGCAGCCGTGGCGCATTCCATCAAGGCTTGTTTCATGAAGTAACCTTCGGCATCCAGCGTATCGCCTTCCAGGTCCTGAGATTCGGAATTCATGATAGCAAAACCAGCCGAGTTCACGCCCATCCAGACCTGAGTGCGATCGCCGGCATTGATAATACCAATGTAAGAATAGCGTCCATCGGCAAAATAGCCCACTTCATTATCCAAAAAACTGGTGTCTCGATTCTTCCAGAGCAGCGGACGACCATCCGCGGTAGCCCTTCCGGAGATGACAGCTACCGTGCATTCTTCCTGGCCAAAACTCAGCAGCGGCAACAGACAGATCATAAGCAGCCAACGCGATTTCTTCAATTTCAGGGTCTCCTTGAAATTCTTCATCTGTTTTATTCTAAGCCAATTGCTACAAATTATTTCTGGCTACTGCCTGGAGACCAATTCATCCCAGGCTTCAAAGGCTCGCCGAAGATGCGGAATCACAATCGATCCGCCCACGATTAACCCGATGACCAATGCTTCTTCCATCTCTTCGGAAGTTACATGTTCTTCATGGCAACGGATGAGATGATATTTCACACAATCGTCGCAACGAAGCACCAATGAAGCCACCAATCCCAGCATTTCTTTAAATTTGGCGGGCAAAGCACCCTCCCGATAGACCTGGCCATCCAGACTCCAGAAGCGCTTCATTTCCAATTGAGCATATTTCATCACGATCTCGTTCAATCGCTCTCGTTCGGTTTGAAATTTTTCGATGATGTTTTGGGGCATGGTAAAATCTCCTTAGCTGAACTAACGATTTGATCATTGGCATTCTAATTTTTTTGCCTGTAAGCAAAAAAATTAGCTCATTTTTTTGCCTATAGGCAAAATTATTCGAATCAATATAGAACTCACAGAATTGAAAAGCGGCTTTGGCGGCTCTACCTCTGGCACGATCTTACAGAAATGATTTCGCTTCAGACCAACTACAAATTTGCTGCACAAATATTAAATCAATCTAGCCAATGGAGAATGTTAATTGTAACGTCCAAATTAGCGTAATTCGTCCAATTTGCGAAATTAGCGGTCAAGATTCACAGCGCCTCCACCAGCGCCTTCAGAATCCGATAATACACCTCGCATCCCTGCTGAAAATCGTGGATATTGATCCGCTCGTTGTCGCCATGAATCCGCTGCAGCTCCTCCAACGGAACGACGATCGGCATCATGCCGAACGATTGATGTCCCGACTCCCGAAAAAAATAGTTATCTGAGCTGGCAAGGAACAGAAAGGGCGAGATCAAAAAATCTTCTTGATAATACTTCCTTAGTTCCGATGCGATTGGCTGGTAGATGAGCTGATAATTCGATGAGGAAAACTCCTGGGAGTTGATGATCCGAATCTCAGCATCAGTGGGAACGATTTTTTTTATGACATCGAGCAGTGTTTTGACATCATAAATCGAATTGAAGCGAATGTCGCAGGTGATGGTCGCATAGCTGGGAATCACGTTCACGCCCAGTCGGGTGATGGGATTGATTTTTCGTTTGGGCGGTCGTCCCAAAATCCGCCTGAGACTAAACAGCGGCACGGGACGTTTTTCCTCGATGCCTTCGATCTTATCGGTCGAAATATTGGTCACATTCAATGAAGTGCGAAACATATCGGGAATGCCCGTCGCTCGGGTGACGATCCGATTGAGCAGTCGGGCGCCCTGGTTGGTTCTGAATAAAAACGTCTCAAAGCCTGGCAAGAATTTCAGCGATCGGATCAGCTTGTGATTGCTTTGTTCCAGCAGATGTTTGATAAAGACCTGAACCGATTGTTCAATTTTGATGGGAAAACGATAGCTACTGAGTCTCTCAGCTACTTTGGCGGCACGCAATACAGGATTGGCGCTTTTCCGCTGGCCACTGATCGAGCCATGGCCGCCCTTAGAGTGAACCGTGATGGAGAGCCAGAGCAGCCCTTTTTGTTCGGATTCATAGAGGAACAGATTGCCGTCAAAAATATCTGGCAGCTTCACGCCGAAGCCACCCTCGCCCAGCACGATCAAATTTTTATAGCCCTGTTTTGCCAGGTGTTTGACATAAAATTTGGCGCCAAACTCCGACGTGGTTTCCTCCTGAACCAGCGAACAGAATTTCAGCAGATGCTTTCGGGGATGATTTTCCTTGATCAATTTGAGCATGGCGTAGGCCTGAACCACGCCAATGGATTTCATATCCAGGGCGCCACGGCCATAGAGATAATTCCCCTCGATATGACCGCTGAACGGGTCGAATTCCCAATTGCTTCTATTGGCAGGCACCACGTCCAGGTGATTCTGGAGCAAGATTTTTTCCTGCCGCTGATGATCCGCTTCGGTCTCAAAATTATGGTAATCGCCAGCGTGAATCATCTGATAGTTGACTCGATAACGGGAGAAAATAGCGGACCAAAAATGACAGGCTTCCCGATCGTTTTTGCTGTCGGTGGTATCGATTTGCAGATATTTCTGGAGTACGGCTACTGGATCAGCGAGAATATCCATTCGACAATGTCCTCATCAACAATTCAGGCTGAGGCTTTTAATCATTTCATTGGAATTCAGGCGTCAGCCTTTTAGCTCCTGTTGGAATTCAGGCGTCAGCCTTTTAGCGCCAACAGGAATTCAGGCGTTAGCCTTTTAGCCCTTGCTGGAATTCAGGCATCAGCCTTCAGCCTTCCACTCGCTTAAATATAGAAAATAAAACTCAAAGAGTCAAATAATTACTTGTTTGAGAGGGAAAAAATTTATATTTTTAGAAATAACGTGACCGTCACCCGCCAGCTGGCGGGTGACGGTCACGTTCTCATCCCTGAAAATTTTACTGGATTAGATCATGGCAGAACGAGTTAAAATAACTATTATTGGC
>JAPDQM010000066.1:0-21120 GCA_034505795.1 Candidatus Zhuqueibacterota bacterium | reverse complement strand
AGGGCATCGAATACGATGCCATCGATAATAAACCCGTGCATCTCGTATTCATGATCATTGCTCCGCCGCAGGATGAAAACAACATGTATCTGCCGATTCTGGGCAAGATGGTCGAAATACTGAACAAAGCCAAGAATCGAACCAAGCTCATGGAAGCAGAAACATTTAATGAATTTATTGACGTCATTTCAAAGGGGTAAGCTCGTGGATAAGCAGAAGGAGTTGGATCGTCTGGTCGCGCTTCAAGATCTGGACATGATGATTGAAGAGATTTCTGAAGTAAAGCGGCTGGGCTTTAGTGCCGAGGGGGAAGCGGAGCTGACCAAAGCACGCGAAGACCTGGCAGCAAAGATCAGTAAGCCGCTACTGTACAGCTATGAGAAACTCAAAAAGCGCTACAAACGCGCCATTGTGCCAGTACAGGAAGATAACACCTGTCTCGGCTGCTTTATCAAATTGCCGACGTCAATTTCCGCACTCGGGCGAACCGACACCTCAGTCATCTATTGCGAAGGCTGCGGACGAATCCTGTATTGGCTATAAATAAGCCAAATCTGACCCAGGGCTGCCGCGGCATAAATAAAAAATCGCGTCGGGTAAATCAACATGTCATGGCCGTGAGGAACCTCACTGCTGCGCGCCTCACAGCAAGCATCGATTGTGACGATTAATCGCATCGTCCCAGGCTATGGAACCGCCAGCGCAGCTTCGTTAAATCGCCAACTGATTCTCTTATCATTAAAATTTCAGGCAAACATTGGATTGGCAGTTACACCTGGAATTCCAACCTCACTATATCTGCTCAGGCAGCATGTCCCAATTTCTGTTATGGAAGAAGTCTAATACTGACCGGTCGCTTGGAGCGACCGGTCAGCTTTTTTGCTGGCTACTGACCGGTCGCTTGCAGCGACCGGTCAGTCTGAATTTGAGAACGCATCCGTACGAAAGGAGCGCTTCATGACCCGATTCTCAACCCTGTTACTCATTCTCGGGCTATTGCAATCATCGCTGCTGGCCCAGCCTAACGTTCCCCAACGACCACTGCTGCAAATTGTATTTCCAACCGATGGCGACACGGTTTCCTTTGCCAGAATTCGCATTGCCGGTAGCACACTACCTGGTGCCAAGGTGACCGTTAATAACCTGGCCACGCTGGTTTATTCATCAGGCGCCTTCATCGATCGCGTCGAGCTTAAACCTGGAATGAACGAGATCACCATCACGGCTGCTGATTCATTGAATTCCACTACCACCGTCATTCACATCTTTCGTCAGCCTCCCATTCCGGCAAGCCCGGCAATGCCAACTGAGATCGATAATCGGATCATGTGGCCTGAAGCCGATCAAACACTGCTCCCGGGCGACATCCTCGATGTTCGTTTCAAGGGCAGTCCCGGCGGTCAGGCAAAATTCAGCATCCGCAAACTATGCAAACACATCCCTATGATCGAACTTCGTCCGGAGGAGGCATCGGGAATGAGAGGAATTTATAGTGGCGTGGTGACAATAGCAGCCGAGAAAGACATCCCGCCGACACCGGTTCAATTTGAGCTTCTCGGCCACGATGGCCGAACGGTAAAGGCAAAATCTAAGGGATTGATCGCTGTTCGCCGTGATCTGATTCCTTTAAGTGGCGAAACAATAACGGCGACTTCGTTACGAACCGCACCGGCCGCATCAGCCATTATCAGCAGCCTCCCGGCGGGGGTACGACTACACCTGCTTGGCCAACGAGACGGCTATTTCAAAGTTCAATTAGCCAGCAATAGCTATGGTTACGTCCCGGCGGCTGATATTAAACAATTGCCACCGGGTACGCCCGTCCCCAATACCAGCATCAGTCTCCCCACGTATGCCATTAAGGGCGACTGGCTGCAATTGCGGATGAATGTTCAGACCCACTGCCCGTTCACACTTGTTCAAACTATCGATCCAGCAATGTTGGAGCTGACGGTCTTTGGTGCGCATCTATTCTCACAATGGACCACCTATCCCGACAACGAACCAACTGTTAAGCGGATTCGCTGGGCTCAACCGAGTGCCGATGTTTTTAAATTGTTCGTAGAGTTGAATCAACCACAGCAATGGGGGCATCGCGTGCGCTTTGAACCCGGCCAGATGATTTTAGAAATTCGCCGCACTCCCAAGATTGCAGCGCCGCCTCTTAGTCCGGTAGCGGGTTTAATATTTGCGCTCGATGCCGGCCATGGGGGCACCGAAAAAGGAGCAGTCGGAGCTACTGGCTTATTGGAAAAAGAGGTAAATTTACGCTATACCCAAAAACTGGCCGCCCGACTAGACTCCGCCGGCGCCAGGGTGATCTTGACTCGCCAGACCGATACCACCATGACGCTGGCCTCGCGCATGGACATCGCCCGCAATGCCAATGCCCATATTTTCTGCTGGCTACATAACAACGCCGTTGGCGCCACAGCCGATGCCGCGGCCGTCCAGGGCACCAGCACCTACTTCACGGTGCCGCAAAATCAGGCGCTGGCATGGGCTCTCTATCCACATCTTTTGAATTTGGGATTAAAATCGTTTGGCAGGGTGCAATCGGATTATTACATCACGCGACAGACCGATATGCTGATTGTGCTGGTCGAAGGCGCCTTCATGTCCCATCCGCTGGATGAGATGCTGTTAGCCGATGAGCATTTTTTAGATCGCCTGGCTGAAGCGGTATTTCGGGGCCTGGAAGATTTTTGTCGAAAGCAGATGCCGGCCTCAACTGGCCAATAGTTGCGATATTGCTCAATCAGGATCAAATGAATCGCTGATCGAATTGGTGCTTGAACGAAAACCCACCCTTTTGTCATTTCGACCATAACGAGAAATCTGTAACTCCAATAATCTCGGTGTAACCAGATTCCTCTACGCCTGCTGGCGGATCGGAATGACATAATTCATCAGTTTCCGTTCAATCACTAATTCCTCAGTTGCAGAAGCGACACGTGGCAAAGAGCCTCGATTTAAGCACAGTTGTTGCAGCCTCTACCAGGCTGCTCCGACAAATTTGGACAGGTTGATGTTCATCGATGGCCCTGGGAGGACGCGATGAACGTCCTTGGCAAATCGTATAACAGCGAATTAAGAATCGAGCGGGCGCAGGCCAGAGACGCATTCTCTTTGATAATAATCCCGTGATGGCTATTTCAAAAATTCGTCAAATGGGAGCAGAGCGAAAGGTCTACTTCAATAAATAGCGGAAAGTAATGATTCCCTGCTCGACGACCTGCGGCTCTTCGGGAGCCAAGGGGCTGAATTGCCACTGGCGCAGGGCATCCAGCGTAAGTCTTTCCAGCGTAGCATCGGCTCTGATCATCGGGATCATTTCACCCACTTGGCCATCGGGCAAAACGGTAAAGCGAATTTTGATAGTTGCCTGCTTTTGGAGACCTTCTGGATATTCGGGAATCACCTTCACCAGCACGACTCGCCTGGCGGCCTGGCCTTCAATCTGAAATGGGGTGGTGCCGCTGCCACTACTCAATTCCGAATAATCGGGCAGGAGCTTTTGGTCTGCGGCCGTGCCCGACACAGGCGGAGAGACAACTTTTTCACCCGTGGCGGTTTTGGTTTCCGCCGCGGTTTTGCTGTCAACCATTGGCCGATCCGTTTCTGGCCTGGCTATCGGCTTAAGCTGCTCTTGTGGCAGCTTTTTGGTCGGTTCGGGTACGTTTAGCTGGGGCGGTTCTTTCTCCAGCATTTTGCGTGGTGGCAGGGTGACAACTTCAGTCGGCGCTTTGCGCTCCTCGGGGATTGGCATCTGTGCGGCTGGCAAAGGTGGCGGAGCGGAGAGCTTGACCTGGCCACTCACAAACGTAATTTCCGTCAACTCGGCCATTTGAAAGGGCAAATAGACCCGCAAAAACGCCATAATGACCATTGCCAGCGCATGAAACGCCAGCGATATCATTACCGCCTGTCGAACATTTTTATCTCTCCATTCCATCTCTGATCCGCACCTATTAAAAAATTAAACTGACTGAGCACCAGGGCGTTAGGTTAGCCATTAAATCAGCCTGCTTGTCTTCGCAGCAACTGATCTTCTCACTTTTCCGGTTGGGTAGCCACCATAAATCGCTCAGCCCCGGCCTGTTTGGCGATGTCCACCACCGCAATGACTTTTTCCAACGTTAAATCCTTATCAGCCTGGATCACGACAAGTTTTTCGGTTTTATTAAAAAATATCTCTCGCAATTTCGATTCCAATTCGCTTTTCAGCACCCGCTGATTATTGAGATAGATCAAATCCTTGCTGGTCATGGTAATATAAATTCGATCACGGATATCCACCTGGCCGGTGACAGCCTTGGGCAGCGTAACACGAATTCCCGGCTGCACGAAAAACGATGAGGTCAACAAGAAAAAGATCAGCAGCAGCAGGACAATATCCGTCAACGAAATGGTCGAAAAGGTGACCATTTTCTTTCGATTAAGCTGAAATTTCATCTCGGCCTTCCCCGGTTTGAATGAGCATATCCAGCAAAGTGGTGGAATTTTCTTCCATTTCAAAGACAAAATATTCGACCTTGCTTTGCAGCCAGTTATAAAAAATTAGCGCAGGGATGCCAACGATCAAGCCAGCGGCAGTCGTCACCAGTGCTTCCCAGATGCCGCCAGCCAGCACACTGGCATCGACATTGCCGCCGAGATTTTGGACCTGAATGAAGGCGCGGATCATACCAGTGACAGTCCCCAGAAAGCCCAGCAGCGGAGCCACCGCCGCGATGGTGGCCAGAATACCCAAATTTTTCTCTAATTGAAATATTTCCACCCTGGCCGCGGTTTCAATCGCCTCTTTGATTTCCTCTCGCGGTCGCCTGATGCGTTCCACACCCGCCTTGGTAATTTTCGCAATGGGTGCGGTGGTGCGTTTACACAGCAGCACAGCTTCCGATACCATGTTGCGCAGGATCAAGGATTTCACCTGCAACATGAAACTGCGCGCATTGATCCGCACTTTCCTCAAAAACAACCAGCGTTCGATGACCACGGCCAATGCAATCAGTGAACATAAGAAAATGGGGATCATCATGACCCCACCCTTGAACATCATGCCAAATAAACTCATCCAGCCTCCCTATGGCTCGTACCAGATTTCAAATTAATTCAAAATAATTTTCATCCAGCGTCCGCGGTTGAAATCAGCGCCCATGGTTTTGGTAGCAGCTCGATGGCCGCTACGCTGGATGCCATAATTCCTTCTCTCAATTTATTCATAAAGTAATGCCAGCAGCACGCGGCCAATATTGCCCAGGCTGCGCGGACTGCATTTATCAGGCGTATCGGCAATCGTATGCCAATATGGGTAGTCAAAATCAATAAGGTCAATGCAAGGAATACCCACTTCCAGCAAACTCAAATGGTCATCATACACCTCTGGACCTACCTGGGGGATAAACTCGGTGATTCCCAGTTGCTGGGCAGCGGACCAGACTCTTTTCACCACCTGTGGCGCGTATTTATTAGAATGTTGCTCAATATATATTTGCTGGTCGGCATCCCCAATCATATCGATTAAGATCCCCATTTCGGGATGATAGCTGCGCACGAGATTTTGCGCGAATTGCCGTGAGCCCAGCGCCCAGGTATCGTTCTGGCCATAGCTACCCAAATCCTCGGCATCGAACAACACGATATCAACCCCATATTTAGGCGCCGACAGGCTGATAATTCGGGCAACCTCTAATAATACTGCCACCCCAGAGGCGCCGTCGTTGGCCCCGGGTACCGGCCTTTTATGATTGGATGGCTGCGGATCTCTGTCAGCCCAGGGCCGGGTATCCCAGTGCGCACAGAGCAACAGCCGTTGTTTTTTATCGACATGAAAATTGGCGATGATGTTATAGGCCGTCACCACTGGCGTTCCTTTTTCCAGGGTTACTTGAAATGGTTGTAGCGTCACCTGCGAGGCATATTTTTTGAGTTCCGCCACCAGAAAGTCGCGGCATTGCAAATGACTGGCGGAGCCAGGCACACGCGGTCCAAAGGCACATTGCTTCTCCAGATGACGAAATGCGGCTGTTTCATCGAACGCCGGAATGCCCTGGCCGCTGCAGGATGAAAGGAACAGGCCATAGATCAGATAGTTTTTCAAGAGCCAAGTTAGCTTCATGGTTTTCTCTCGGAATGACTTTTGCCTCATGCGAAAAAAATTGCCTTAAGCCGCGGCCAGTTAATTGCCTCGTATGGCAATGCTCACATTTAACCCAAATTCCTGGATGGAGGTGTCGCCAATGGTCGCATTCCTATTTTTCCCGATTTTAAAATTCATTCCACCCCGTACATTTTGACTAAATGAATAGGTCATTTTGGGTTCAAAATTCCACGCTTCGGTGAACCGGGTTCGCACCCAATCCTGTCCTTGATAGTTCTGGAAGCTGGAGTTGCTATTCATGCTAAATGTAACTTGCAAATCGATATTATTCTTCAGCTCTTTATTTTTGAACGGCCAGACGGGAATGGGGATACGGAAGCCGCCGCTACGCGCATACGATGCGGTCACCGACAGATCCGAGGTGACATTTTTCTGGCCGCTTGAGCCGCCGGCCACGGTTTCGCTGATATCCTCCGACCAATTGTAGCGGATATTGACATTGATGTTTTTCTTCAGCGAGATGTTAAGTCCCGCCAGCGGTCGAAATGCTTTGTTATAATTTTTGCGGGTGATTTGATCTTTGGTATTTTGCCACGACTCCTGTTTTTTGCCGCTGAACGCGTGGTCGAAGCTCACTCGCTGCGTAAACCGTTTGAGGAATTTAAACTGTTCCAAGCCCGACCATCGAATCGACCATTCGGGCAAGCGAAAGCCACCGGTTTTGGAATCGTAAAACCACGATTCCGAGTATTCACCGGTGGTCGTTGTGGTAGCATTCTTGCTGCGACTCTGATCGTAGCGTAAAGTGATATCCACCTGCTTCATTACATTGATGCCCGACTGGAGGCCCAGTGTCGTGGAATTGTTCAGCGAACCCTTGTTGGTGCCAACACTTTCTACGCTCTCCATGCCCGGGTTCGTGGTCTGACCGAACATATAAGCAGTCGATGGCATGCCACCGGCGGGATCGAGGCCGTAATTGTTAACGCCCTGCCGAGTGGAAATATTTACCGCGATGGGTTGAATTCTACCGGTGACAAACTGCACTCCGCGCAACAGACCTTTCAGTGGATTAAAGCCACCACCTTTTTCCGGCGATTTGTCTTTTTTATCGTCCTTCGAGGTCTCTTTGGACTGATCTTTAGGCTCTTCGCGCCCGGGGCTCTTTCCTGCTGGCGGTCGTGGGGGTGTCGCTGCTCGGCCACCACGCGGTGGCGGAGTCTGTTTGAAAATAGATTTGATCAACCGATCCGGGTCAAAATTGAAGGAACCGGTGATGTTGGTGTTGTTGCCCGCGCTCCGCCCCCGATCTTTCAATTGCAAATTATTCGTGAATTTAAAATTGGTGGTATAGGACAAATTGGTCTTCAACCAACTAAAGAACTGTGGATTGTATTTGGTGCTGAACGATTGATCCATATCGGTCAACTCACCAAACTTAAAATCGGCCAAATCCTTCATGGGCGCTGGCGAGTTGACAAAATCATTTTTGTAGGATCGCGAAAAATCAAACGTCAGGCTCTTGAATGGCTGGATGCCGGTCTGAAAATCACGCGAGATAATGAATTGCTGATTATCGATCTTTACGCCAGAGCGGGTCTCGGATTGCGATAGACTCCGATTGCCCGAAGCACGCACGCTGAACGCGGTGGGCCAATAGAAAAACTGCATTTCGGCCAGCTTCTTGATGATGGGCGCATTGCCCAGCCATTTGAAGGGGCGAATGTATTTATCCCGCGGGAACGGAATGCTATAACCAAAATTAGCGGTATAGGTGGTACGATCAGAATAGAGCTGGGTCGAACTGCTGCTGTGCGACTCGCCGGCATTAAAACCAAATGAAATTTGATCGATGGTATGCTTTACAATAAAGTTTTCAGACCGGGTATTCTTCTTGAAAGAAAAGCCAAAACCCTTGCTCTCATTTATTGAACGGATCTTTTGCAGCTCCTCTATCGGCATATCACCTGACACCATGATATCGCTGCCTGGCAGATATTTTGGCGTCCGCTCGCTGTTGGAATAGTTGAAATTAATGGGAATGGACAGGCCCCATGACTTGGGCAAAAACTTATTGAGGGACAAATTGCCCGATAGGTTGCCGCTCCATTCGTTATCGCCGCTGCCAAACTGCTGACTCACATTGTGGAAGTCAGCATCTTTTTGATTAATTTCTCCATTGATCGAAAACACATCGGCCAATTGCAAATCGGCTCGAGCCCGCAGCGCCACGCCCTTGTCCTTTTTTACCTCAGACAGACGCAGTTCATTCACCCAGACTTCGCCCGTGAACGGCAAGAAGTTTTGACTGCTGTAAGGGAGTTCCTGATTGGAGATATTTTTCACTCCCAGCACCAATTGCCGAATATTGGTTAGCGATGGTGCGCCTTTGATGCGGTACATGCGTCCATTCCCCAGGTCTTTTACTCGAAAACCAATGAGGGAATCAACGTCGCTTAATTTCAGCATGGCCAGATCATTGAGGTCAATTTCGATATTATTGTTTTCCCAGCCTTCAAAGACCGGCAATCGATATTCGTAATAATTATTGTCATCCGAGCCAAAGCGCAGGAAGAGCTCAATGCTGGTTTTGTCACTGGAAAAGTTGGAGCCCAATGCATCCCCGCCATGAACGAACATTTTCATCTTTTTATAATTCACATAGTTTTCCGCCTGGAAAAAGGTCTTGCGCAAAATACCACTGGCACCCGGCGCCAGATTGTTGATTTTCATGACCAGTGACTGTTCCTTGGCCTCGATGCGATAGATGCGGTCGATAACGCCACGCACACCTGGCGGCTGAATATAATCGTCATTATCATGCGTGTTGGTCACGGCAGCCACTACCGTGGAGTCATTTTTGGGATCATAGGGGCTTTCATCATCCAGCGCCACGCCCATCTCCTTCCAGTCATTGCCCACGAGATTGATTTCGGCGATCGACAAATAGGTGGTTGCGGAACAACTGTCGATCCAGATGCGCGCAAATTCGATCCGGGACATATCGGGCTCGCCCACTCGCTTGGTATATTCATTCAAGGGGATGCGATACATGCGCCAGCCATACTCATTATCCTGGCCGCCAGCGATATAGGCCGTATCGGGATGATCCTTTTCCAGCGAAAAGGTATACTCGAAATAATCATTGCGCATATCCAGCGAGCCATTGGCATTGATATCTTCAGTGTCTGGCAAACGGCCACTGGGGTCTCGCTCGTTGTTTTCCGTGCCATTGATACGATCATAACTCTCGCTGCCAGTCGAATACTCCCAGTCATCATAGCTGAGGGGTTCCCCGTCATCCCGAATGCCATTTTTATTGATGTCCCACCAATCATCGGGATCGGTGCCGGCCATGCCATCGATACCGATATCTTCGCCAGGATCGAGCAGTTGGTTGCGGATCAGATTCACCATTTTATCTTCGGTATCCAGCGTACCGTTGGGGATTACATCTTCAGAGATCTGGCCCAAATCGATGTGCAGGCGACCATAATCCCCTTTGACCCAGATTTCCAAAAATTTACTATCCGATTGATCAGCATAGCCCGTGGATAGCCAGCGCATGATGCCGCCCCAGGATTGTTCTTTGCGATAGCCGGGTTCAGTGGACTCCGCTGGTCTGAATTTGATATTTAGCACATGGACCCGCTGCGGCGTGTTGGGATTGTGGATATCCCGATTGGGCCAGATTTCTTTGATTGAAACCTGGGAATAGGGATTATACCAGAACATGCGGCCCATTCTGCGATAAACACTGAACGTGGTTTGCCAATTGTTGGTGGGATCGGGAATCCGGCCAACTTCCAGCGGCGAAGAGCATAATCGCCAGCCATTATAGATCACTGGCAGCGGGGTGACGCGCTTTGCAGCTTCGAAGTCATCAATATAGGCGACACCGTCGTCGTCGCCGGTTTTTTCATTATTCAGTGTATTGGGATTGGGCAGGATCTGCGCAATCTCGCCTTCAAAACTAAAACGCGATGGGGCACTGGTCTCGATCAACGGAAACGCATCGATCGCTTTGGTTAAAAAGTTCGGCTCAAATTTAATGGAAGTATTGACATCCCAGATCAGATTGCGCATTGGGCCTTTATCGGGCCGCACTTTCTGATCCAGCGTGCTTTGATTCAAATAGAGGAATGTGCCCCCGATAAATGAATTTTCCCAGAATTTGTACTGGCCATTCATGCCCAGTAAGGTCTTCTTTTCCGTCTGAAACATTTCATTGCGCTGATAATTGACCTCGACATTGGCTGCGGGATTGGTAGCCTCCTCTCGCAAAATGGTCAATTTGCCAGAATAATAGTCAATGATGTAATCGGTATCTTTGCTGAGCCGACGGCCGTTGAGCATCACCTCTTCGGAGCCCTCGATCACATTAAATCCAAGATCATAGTTGGCGCTGCGATTCTTGGATTTCACCTGGATATAAAACTTGCTGGCGTTGGCAATATAGGATTGGGAGGTGGTATCATACATGGCGCTGACATATTTATCTTTTGGCAATAGCGCATTGGTGGTATCCGCGAACGGCCGAAGACTGGGAAACTCCAGCTCGCCGTCCCCCAATCGCAGAAAATTGGAATTATCGTCGATGATATTATCCGGCGTGGGATTGCCGCTCTGATTGACCCGATCCAGGCCGAAAATATTGAGATAGGAGGTGGAGCCGTACGATTCCTGATCATCACCGGAGGGCACATCGAAAAAGATTTTGACTTCAAATCCTTCTTTGTCGATATTTCGCGCGCCGAGGTAATATACGTTGCGCTGCATCAGATTCCAGGTTTTATCCGACGGCCGAGGATTCTGCGGCTTGAGCATTTTCAGAAAGATGGTATTTTGCGCGAGCGGATTGAAAAAGACATCACCGATCTGCTTGCCGGTGGTATCGCGATAAGCGATGGCCAGCATTTCGTTATCACCTACCGGCACGTACAGCTTAATCTTGCCGATATCCGTCGACAAGAAGTAATCTTTTTGCGGCTCCATCCGAATCCAATAGCCAAACGCATTTTCCTGATCGATGCGAGAAGTATCTCTGGCCGTGGGATCGAGCAAGGCCCAGCCGCGAATGCGGCCCTGCTTCAATTCATAACCGGGACCAGATTTGTACAATTCAAAATGGGTGATGATCTTGTCGGCATCGTAGAGGCGGTTGCCATTTTCATCATAGCGGGTATAATTTCTTCGGTACACATCATCCAGAAAGAAATAGACGCCCTTCATGTAATTATAATCCTTGATCACATATTCGCCCTCTTCCGCACCGCCTTTGATGCTCAGCGTTTTGTTTTCTCCTTTTTCCTGGCTGGCAATGGTCGTCAAATAGAAATTACCGATCTGCGCTTCCGATTTAATGCCAAATAGGCCGCTATTTTGAGCACTGAAGGAGACGAAGCGAGTAGCTGGCAGTGAGAGTGAAATATTTCCTGCCTGGATGCTCTGAATGATTTCATCGTCATAGCCTTTGTAGTTCAGCCGGACAGTATTTTCGAAATCGAACGGCCGCTCGCTATCTTGATCCACGCTAACCGTTACTTTGTCACCGACATTTCCCTGAACTTTAAACTGCTGGGTTTGCTCCATCTTGAAGTTGTAATCCGAGCCACGGTTGTAAGCTGTTTTCACCTGACTGCGTTTTTCGTGGCGAAAGCCTCCGTTGATATTGATCTGTCCAGTAACGGATAGAGACACACGGTCACCACCAAAAATGGTCTGAAACGCACGATTCTTGATGCGAACCGGAATGGCGATTTCCAATCCAGAATGGCCCTCTTCTCCCAAACGCTCGCCGGTGAGTTTTTGGAGCTTATGCGTATGCCAGAGAAATCTCATATTTTCCTGTTGCGAATAGGCCAGGTAATCGTGCAGCGAATAGCGCGCGGGAGTATAAAACGGTAGGCCCAAAAAATTTTCCTCGATCGTCACCGTCTGGCCGCTGCTATCGATATTAACGCTTCTTCGATACTGGCTTAACCCCAGCTTTGAAGGTAACACGGGCTGGTTCACGAAGCTAAGCCCCAGATCCAATTGCTTATCAAATAGCGGAATGCCATAGTTGCTATTGGAGGGGAGCTTTAACCCGATGCCATTGTCATTTGCGGCTTGAGTGTCTCCAGAAAGCAAGAGCGTTGAGGAAAAAAAAATCGAAATCAAAAAATGAATGCTAAAATTAGATTTCGATCGCATGTAGCTGAACAAAATCATGAATGTCGTCGTCGGCTTGTTTCAGATATTCAGATCAATTAATTTGTTAAACTGGCAACGATGATAATAGTTCTCATCTCGGTCGATTATTTTTTGTTAAAAATGGTCGAGGCAGTCTTCAAACTCGAAGCATAATATATTAATCCGCCGAAAGCGATAATAGACTGCCACCTACCAGAACAATTTCAGCCGTAGAAATGGAACCGCTAATCGCGACTTCTGGCGCAGTTAGATGAAGCACACTGCCGCCTGACCCAGTTCCTCGCTTGGGCTTGAACTTTCATCATCGTTTCAAATCAATAACAAGTTGACCTGGGGACCTCCTTCATTCATAGTCAAATCATTGGTGAAACACCGGGTTTAACTTTGGACACAAGAAAATCACTTGCTAATCTGCTGGTAATTGTTTATATTTGTAACTGCTACCAATAGAACTGAGTTCCCGATAAAATTGGACGATGTTTATTTTATCAAAACACATATTGCGGCAGCACATTGGCCCATTTCTGTTTGGCTTTTTTGTCATCACGCTGCTATTTCTGCTAAACCTGGTGTTCAAGGAACTGGGACATATCCTGAGCAAAGGACTGGGCTTCTGGGTGGTGTTGGAGTTTTTCGCTTTGAACCTGTCCTGGATCATTGCCCTGGCGGTGCCCATGGCTGTGCTCATGGCCTGCCTGATGGCGTTTGGCCAGCTATCCGCCGACAATGAAATCACCGCCATCAAAGCCAGCGGCGTGAGTCTGTACCACGTGATTCTGCCGGTGATGATCGTTGCGATCGGGTTGAGCCTGTTCCTCATCTGGTTCAATAACCAGGTACTGCCGGACTCCAACCATCGGCTGCGGCTGCTGGCGCGCGATATTGCAGTCAAGAAACCAACCGTGAACCTCGAGCCGGGCTATCTCTATCAGGATATTCCCAACCTGGCCATCCGAGTAGAGCGGCTGGAAGAGCGCCAAAATGTATCTCAGGTACAGGGGGTATTCATTCAAGATAAAAGCGATGCCAATGTCTATCGTACCATCATTGCCGAGCGGGGAGAAATTTTTGTCAATGAACAAACCGGCTTATTCCAGATCACCCTCTACAACGGGGAGATCCATGAAGTGAAAAATGATAAATTGGAGCAGTACAACCGGATTCAATTTCCCCGCCATGCCATCACCATTCCAATTCCCAATATGGTTTTGGAGCGCAGCGACTCTGAGTATCGCGGCGATCGCGAGCAAAGCAGCAGCATGATGCGCCGCGAAGTGAACGCCAACATGAGCCAGATTCAGAAGCGAAATGAAAGCCTGCAAAGCTTTATCAACGATCAAATCCAGCGCTATTTTTCCGGCGCGCCGGTCAACGACAACATTCTGGAAGAAGCAGAAAGTAGGCATCGCGTCGCAACGTCGACGGCTGTCAGCCGGCCACCGACCACGCCAGCCGATTCCGGAGCGATCCTTCCGGCATCACTTAAACAGTCACAACGCAGCCGATTGAATTTAGCAAAGCAAATTCGGATTCATCACAACATGCTCAATCGCATCCGATCAGACCTGGACATCAATCATGGCTTTGAATTGGCTAACAACAAACTATTAGTCGAAATTTACAAGAAATATTCGATTCCGTTCGCCTGTTTGGTGTTTGTTCTGATTGGGGCACCACTGGGAATTCTGGCGCGACGGGGCAATATGGCCGTGGGAGGCGGTATCAGTTTGGTATTTTTTATTATTTACTGGATTTTCTTAATCGGCGGCGAGGAGTTGGCGGATCGGGACATGCTATCGCCATTTCTTTCCATGTGGCTGGCCAATTTCGTGGTCGGCATCCTGGGACTTTATCTTTTGGTGCGGACGGTAAAAGAGGTTTCATTCATCAATTTCAATTTTTTGACACGACTGCTGCCTCAGCGGCTGCGATCCTATTTTGATAGTTCGAGATAACCTGGGGACACAACAGCCTGGGCCAGAATTATTTGAAGCCCCCAGTGGCTTTGCCAGCAGAGTTTTTCGATTGTTTCACTAATTTCTTTATAAGGAATTTTATTCATAGCCATCATGAAGTTACTTGATCAATACATCTTGAAACGATTTCTGGGCACCCAGGTCTTTGCGCTGATTGCCTTTTCCGTGATTTTTATTGTCATTGATCTCGTTGGCTTTCTCGATAAGTTTATCGACCAGCGAGTCAGTACCATTGTGGTCTTGAAATACTATTTCTTTTACCTGCCCTATATCATCATTTTAACGCTGCCAGTGGCAACGCTGTTGGCCAGTCTTTTCAGCGTAGGGCAATTGGCTCGGTACAATGAGCTCGTGGCGATGCAAGCTTCGGGACTATCCAACTATCGCATCCTGGCGCCGCTGTTCATCCTGGGGATTATCACCAGCTTGCTGGCTGCCTATGCTGGCGAACGGCTGGTCCCCTACACCAATCAGCAGAAAAAAGAAATTTATGAAACTTATGTCCACAAAGCGCGGCGCAAAACCGTTGCTCAGGCCAAAGATATCACCCTGCAAATTGACCAGAATCGCTGGCTGCTGGTGGGCTTTTTTGATACCAGCACCAATACTGCATTTAAAGTTAGCATTCAACAATATGGCGAAAATCGGTTGCTAACGCGACTGGATGCGCCACAGATGATCTGGGACGATGAGCACTGGACCATGAGCCGTGGCGTGCGGCGGGATTTTCTAAACGGGCGGGAACAAGCGCAGCCTTTTGACAGTCTGGATGTTTCGGGTATCAGACTCAAACCCCAGGATATTGCTCGAGAGCAAAAAAAAGCCGAGGAAATGAGCTACTGGGAGCTGAAACGATTTATTCGTGAGGTGCGGCGAACCGGCGGCAATCCCAATCGTTGGCTGGTGGATTTGTATCTGAAGCTCTCTTTTCCATTTGCCAATTTTATCATTATTCTTTTCGGCGCGCCGTTGGCGTCGCGCAAAACCCGCAGTGGCACGGCGCTGAGCTTTGGAATCAGCCTGTTTGTCTGTTTTCTCTATTTTGGTATCATCAAAGTAGGGCAAACACTGGGTCACAATGAAACCCTGTCGCCATTACTGGCGGCATGGATTGGCAACATCCTGTTTGGCCTGGGCGCAGTCTATATTTTGATCCGATCGAATCGTTAATGCACCGGAGTTCATTCAACTATCAGTAACTGAGATTGCCCCTCTCTTGTTGGCTGAAGCAACTTGGCAAACTGAAGGATCAGTGGCCGTCTGGTTCTTGGTGTCGCGGGTAATCAGCGCAGGTTAAGCCCGCAAGCGACAGTTTTTTTTCGCGGTGACCATAAAACTTTAGTCGGTTATAAAAAAAATATTGACTTTGTGCGGAATTTCTATTACATTTTTTTCGATGAGTTAAGGTACCTGAGGTACAGAACCATCTCCGGGAGCGAGCGAGGGTACTTGGAGTATTTGTCAATAACGTGTTGGGATTCATTTTTCACATCAATTGTAAAGGTACAGGGCTTGATTGGCGATGGCCAATCGTCCGATTGAATGGGAAGAGCAGTCGTTATCAAATAGGCTGCCCCATTCAAACAAACAATAACTGCTGATCTTGTGAGGGGAGGTATTTGAAATTATGGAGACCGTTTTTCCGGAGTGTCTGAAATGTTCTACGGGTGTGTTGATACCGTTATCTGATTACGGACGCGAGGGTTCGTCTATAATGTATAAAGCATGGGTTTGCACCAATCCCGAATGCGGCTTCAATATTCGAATTGACAACGGCGAACTCAGCATTGGCAAAGTGATTGGGCAATCGCATAAATAGTGTGGTGGTTTACTCGCTCAAATTTCTTCAAATTCCCGGAGACACAACGAGAGGGTAACAGGCTCATGATCCTGATACCCTCTTTCAATTTGATGCCATTTCGATGGCTGTGCGTTGTATATATTAAGCTGGACAAGGCAGAACCAAAAAGATGCTTGACCGCTAATTGTGCGAATTAAACTAATTGCGCGAATCGGCCAACTGGAGGACTCGCGCAATTTGAAAAATTGTTCCGCCACATTGGGCGGACGGTCAAACTGTTTTTGCCCAATATACAACAATTTTGCTATTTAGGAACTGATTTGCTGGCCAACGGTTGCTTTTCCGGCGTTGTTGCGCGCATTGACGAACCTGGTTTAAAAAATGGGCCATTTTATTTTAAACAACTTCAAAATTAAGGCCGTCGCTTTCTTCATGGCAGTGCTGCTGTGGTTGTTTGTCAAAACCGAAGATAACTATACCTACTCCATTGACATTCCGCTCCAGATCAGCAATCAGGATCAGAATCGTGTCATCGAATCTGAGTTGCCCAAAACGATCAAGGTTACTGCCTGGGGCAAAGGTCGAGATCTGTTGTCGCTACGGATTCGAAACGATATTTTTTATAATCTGGATGTGAGTGCCATCCAGCACTCAGCCAAAATCGCGCTCCAGCGTAATCAAATTAAATTTCGACATGGTAACAACATCGACATTCTAAACATAGTTGATCCTGAATCGTTGCAGGTGATCACGGCGGAGTTGCTCACCAAAAAGGTGCCTGTCATCGCTGACGTCACGGTGCAAACTGTGCCCGGATATACCGTCGTCGACGAACTCAAGTTAACGCCAGACTCGGTGGTGATCCAGGGACGAAAGTCAGCCCTCAGCCATATCGAGTCCATCTCCACCGCCAAGCGATTATTTAAGGAAGTTCGACGCGATCTGAAAAAGACTGTACCATTGGCGCTCCCAGCAGAAAAGGGCATTCGCCTACACCATTCTGAAGTAACGCTGTTCGCCGATGTGCAGAAACTCATGGAAAAGCCCATCACCGAAATTCCAGTTCAGGTGATCAATCAGCCACCAGGATTAAAAATAACAGTAATTCCCTCAACACTGTCGCTGGTACTCGAAGGCGGGGTGGATTTGTTATTGAATGTCACCAAAGCTGACGTGCGCGCCTATCTCGATTATCGCAAAATCCAGAGCTCGCAGGAGAAAAGCCATCTGGCCTACATTGAAACGCCACCAGGCACGCGGTACCGTGATGTGAAGCCCAAACGATTCAGTATTCTCGTTGAAAAATTACGTTGAATCCTCTGTTAGTACAATTTGCATGAATATATTAGCCATCGAAACATCGTGCGATGAAACGGCCGCAGCCGTCTATGATCAGCACGGCCTTCAATCCAATGTTATTGCCTCGCAAACCATTCATCAGCCTTATGGCGGGGTGGTGCCGGAGCTGGCGTCGCGCGAGCATATTCGGGCCATTCTCCCGATCGTTCGTCAGGCGCTGGATAATGCGGGCGTGTCGCTGAAGCAAATCGAGGGGGTAGCCGTGACTTATGGACCGGGGCTAGCCGGGTCGCTGCTGGTGGGCTTAAATACTGCGAAAGCTCTGGCCTATGCTCAACACATTCCCTGGATCGGTGTCAACCATGTCGAGGGCCATGTCTTCTCGATCTTTCTGACTCACCCCCAAATCGAGTTACCGTTTCTAGCGCTGGTAGTTTCCGGCGGGCATACGCAACTGGTGCTGGTGAAAAAGCTGGGAGATTACCAGGTATTGGGTCGAACGCTGGATGATGCTGCGGGCGAAGCCTTCGACAAGGTCGCCAAGATGCTGGAATTGGGGTATCCGGGTGGTCCGATCATCGACAAATTGGCAGCCCAGGGCGATGAGACGCGAATTGCTTTTCCGCGGTCGTTGATGAAAGAGCCGGGTTATAATTTCAGCTTCAGCGGCTTAAAAACCGCAGTGCTGTATTATCTTAAGCAATTGAGTGAAACAGCGCGGCAGGAGCAAATGCCGGATATTGTGGCCAGCTTTCAGGCGGCGCTGGTCGAAGTTTTGGTTGAAAAAACAATTATGGCCGCTAAAGAATATCAACGTCGGCAAATTATCTTGGCCGGCGGCGTGGCGCGCAACAGTTGTCTGCGCCGCCAATTTCAACAGCGAGGCAGTGAAGAGGGGCTGAAAGTATTCATTCCTGATCCAATTTTTTGCACGGATAATGCGGCCATGATTGCCTGGGTGGGCTATCAGAAGCTGCAACAGGGGCTGCGCTCGGATTTTCACCTGGCGCCTGTACCGGGGCTGCAATTGGATGATACCGCAGATACGCAACTGAATTTGTAGTCAAGATTCAACCAATTATTTAGCCACATAAGATTCGGGAAACTCTTTTTTCAACGCTCGCAGCAACTTTTGAGTGCTGGCCAGCGCCCGCAGCAATTGATCTGTTTCATACTCGTTTTCCTGGTCCCGAAGTTCCCAGGCTTTTCTCAAGCTATCGAAAATCGTGGTGGTCTTTTTAATGAGCATTTCGCCCAGTTCCTTGCGCGTCGGGCGGCGACTTTTGAGCATGACGCGAGGGCCTTCATAGAAACCGATCTCCTCCAATTGCTCCACTTCTTCGGCCATTTCCTGATTATCCAGATTTTCGAATACCTCAAAACGATCGTCTTCCTGGAGCATGATCATAAAATTTTCAAAATGGAGATCATCCAGCTTTCCCATCAAGCTCAATTTTAGCCAGACCTTTTTAACGGGCACGATAAAATCGGCCTCCTCCATCAATATCTGCTCGGCGAGATTGGTTAGTTGAGATTCCATTCCTGCACCTCCTGATTCATTAAGCCATGGCAGGCATCGCCTGCCAACCGATAGGTTGTTTTAATATAACATAATATTTTTAAATTCCAAATATTTTTTTAACTAATTTTAATTTGTGTCTCAAGCGGCAACCGGCACTCTTCCAAAATTGAATTTTCGACAAACGGCTGGCGCGATCGGCCAATTCACATGGTTGGCCCCAAAATCATGCCCTCTCCACTTACTCCAGCCGGTCATATCCATTTCAGGTCTTGTCTCAACAGCAACTTTGAGCCTCCATCCCGCATCCCGCCAGCGGATTCTAAACGCTAACCTGTCAACAGCAAATTTTGATCATTCAAAAATTTGCTTGCTTTTTATTCAAATTCTATTAATTTACACTTTGGTAATTCACCCATTGTCTGCACTAACAGCACAAGAATGTTGCTCGCTGTTCTAATTTAGAGGAATGAATGCACCGATATTTCAAATTGCCCATGGCGATCGTTCTGCTGGGCTGTTGGAATTCGCTGCTGGCCCAGGGGGATAGCCATAGCCTATCGTTTGTGCAACATTTCATGGATAGCACCAGGTGGCTGCAGCAACAAGGGTATGTTCCGGACCATGCTCAGTCACCATCAATGGTTCGGGCTTCAACCCAATTGTTGTCGGCACCTACTTCCAATAAAAGCCAATTGAAATGGTCACGGCTGGTTGCTGCCAGCCTAACCCTGGCTGCTGCCAACTACGCCGTCTATCAGCCGTTCAAAGCTGCCTGGTGGCAGGAGGAGCGCACTCATTTTCATTTTTATCAGGGCTGGCGCCGGTCCCAGGGGTATCTGGATTTTGGCTGGCACGATACCCTTTATGGCCACATGGATAAGTTGGGGCATTTCTATTCCAGTCGCCTGCTGGCGGAACAATTTTATGATATCTGCCGCTGGATCGGATTCAGTGAAAATTCGAGCAAAATTCTTGGGCCGACAGTGAGCTCGTTGTTGATGCTGGAGATCGAAATTTATGATGGTTTTTTTAAAGAATGGGGATTCAGTTTAGCCGATTTTACTGCCAATGAACTGGGCGCGTTTTCGCCATTGATCGAGGAAAAATTTCCAGTGCTGCAGAATTTTCAGCTAAAATTCAGCTATCACCCCTCGCGGCAACCCCAGCGTGAACAGACTTTCATCAAGGATTATGCCGGCATGACGTTTTGGCTTTCGGCCAACGTACACGCCGCGCTGCCGCATCCAATGAACTCGGTTTATCCGAAATGGCTCAATCTGGCATTGGGTTATAGCGTTTCGAAGCCCACTCGTGGCCAGATCGAGCTTTACCTGGCGCCAGACATCAACTGGTTGAAAATCCCCTGGGGCGGCGATTCCAGGACCATGCGATTCATCAAGCGAACGCTCAACTATGTTCATCTCCCATGTTTTGCCTGGCAGCTTCGGCCGGATCGAAAATTTTTGCCCCTATATTTTTAGCAAAACAAAGGATGAGTCTATTCTAAAAAGGTCAGTTTTGATAGAATTTTGTATAAGCCAGTTATGGCGCGCCATTTTTTTGCGAATGCAATCCCAACTAAAGGAAAGGTTTGCTTCGTTTTATTTCACTCCACTCGCAATGACGCTGTTGTAAATTTGGTTTCTAGAATGGACTAATGGATAGCAGGCCTGTTGTCAATTAATCCTGAAGTTTTCTACAGACTGGTTTACAAAAGAAAAAAGCAACACTCGTGAAGGCAAAATGATTGACGGCAGAATTATTCTGAATAGGCGCCATGGTGCTGGCAAAGTAACTGCCGCTAAAATTCAAGAAATTCGATCTCACAGCCGAAGTATGTGCCATGATCGTTCATTAAAGAGCTATCAGGACACAAGCTCTTTCAAGCAATTAGATAAAGGATATTGCAATGCAAAGAAGATTAAACTATCTGCTAATCTGCGGAATTCTGTCTTGCCTGATGACGACTCAATTGATTGCCATCGACAGGAATCATCCGGCCACCGGCTATCATGACTATAAGGCTCTCACCGAAGCACTAAAAACATTGGCCCAACAACACCCTAAAATTGCTCAATTGAGTTCCATCGGCAAAACTTTGACTGGCAAGGAGATTTGGATGCTCCAGCTTTCTGGCAGCAAAGGTCGCTCCGCCAGCGAGAAGCCAGCACTGCTCATCTGCGGCAATGTTGAAGCCGATCATGTCATCGGTAGCGAAGTCGCC
>JAPDQM010000065.1:0-21485 GCA_034505795.1 Candidatus Zhuqueibacterota bacterium | reverse complement strand
CCACTGTGACATAGTTCATCGGTGCAGTTTTGCGCGCTTCAAGCACTCCTGCTAAATCGAGATAGGAAAGAATGACGCCGCCAAATACGGTGCCATAGCGATTGGTATCTTTCGGCAACGGCATAATCCTTAATACCGGATCCTGAGTGGTCATAATTGCTCGTTCCTCCACTGTTCAAAACCAATTGGAATATCGCGATAGCGGGTGGTTCCGCTGATTGAAATTTCGAGTCGATTTATCTTTTGCCTTGAATAAACTGCTCGGCCAAATCCACTTCTTGTTTGCTGCCGATAATCAGCGGCGTCCGTTGGTGTAGTTCGGAAGGTTGAATCTCAGTGATATTGCGAAACCCGTCGCTGGCTTTGCCACCCGCCTGTTCAAAGATGAACGCCATTGGTGCGGCTTCATATAGCAAACGCAATTTGCCCGATGGCTTATTTGGATTGCGATAATCCAGTGGGTATAAAAAGATACCGCCGTACAACAGGGTGCGGTGCAAATCGGCTACCAGCGATCCAATATAGCGCAACAAATAGGGTTTGCCAGCATGGTTCGTTGGGCTTTTGAGATAGTCAATGAATCGCCGGGTGTTGGTATCCCAATAGTGATAATTGCCTTCGTTCACGCTGTAAATATTACCGGAACTGGGAATTTTGATATTTTCATGGGATAACAGAAATTCGCCCACACTGGGATCGAGGGTAAAACCGTGCACACCTTCTCCAGCCGAATAGACCATCATGGTCGACGAACCATAGACGATGTAGGCTGCACCCACCTGCTTATACCCCGGCTGCAAGCAATCAGCCAGCGTGGCTGGGTGCTGATCAGAAGAAATTTTGCGATGAATGGAAAATATCGAGCCGACACTGATATTGGCATCGATATTGGACGAACCATCAAGTGGATCAAATAACAGCACATATTTGCCACAGCCATATTGTTTCGGGATCAGGATCACATCTTCCACTTCCTCCGAAGCCATGGCGCACAGCCGACGGGTGTATTGCATGTTGCGGATGATCATCTCATTGGCAAACTCATCCAGTTTTTGCACTTTTTCGCCCTGGATATTTTCGCGACCAGTTAAGCCCAGGATTTCGACCAGTCCCGCTTTGTTGACATCCCGAGAAATGATTTTGGCGGCAAAGGTGATGTCGTAAAGCAACTGGGTAAATTCGCCAGTTGCCTCAGGAAAGTTAGCTTGCTGGCGTTCTAAAATAAATCGCTCAATGGTGATCAGCTTTTCCATCTTTGGTAGCTTTCGATTTGTAGATTGGCTTAATGCTAACTGACGGATTTAAGTGGTTAATCGATAATGTTTAAAGCTCCAGATAATTTCTTTCACAAATACCTGGGCTACGGCAAAGATAGGCACCGCCACCAGCATCCCCAAAATGCCAGCGATATTGCCGCCAATCAGGATTACCAGGATCACCAGCAGCGGGTGTACCTGAACACTTTTGGAGACAATTACCGGCGAGAACAGTACATTATCCAGCAATTGAATCAGGGCAAAAGCCACGATCACGCCAATCACCGATTCCATCGAGCCGGTTTCGACGATGGCGACGATCACCCCAGGCAAGGCTCCTACAATGGGGCCAAAATAGGGGATCATATTGGCCAGGCCTGCAATAACTCCAATGATGAAAAAATAGGGAATATTTAGCGAGTACAGGGCGATGATCGATAAAGTAGCGATGATCGAAGAAACCAGCAACTGCCCGCGAATATAATTGCCAAGCTGGCTATTGGCTTTATAGAAGAGATTAAGCGACATCTCAAAATAGCGATTCGGCACCACCTGAATGATAAATTTCTTTATCCGACGACCGTCCTTCAAAATAAAAAACATCATGAACGGCACGGTGATAATGTACGTGAATGATGAGATTATTGCAAAGATCAGGTTAAAGCTTTTTCGCAGCAAGGTGGCTGAGAAATTATGAAGCTTGATGCTCACCTCTCTGGCAATGTTGGGATTTTTGAGAATGGGAATTTGTTGTGAAAGCGTTGCCTGTAATTTGTCGATAATGGCACCGGTATCTTCTGATTGCACTGCCTGGGCCAATGTTTTAAATTCCTGACTCAAACCAGGCAACAGCATTTTGAGGCCAATAAAAATAGCCCCAGCTAAAATTAAAAATACGATTCCCACTGCGGCACCCCGATTGATACCGGCGTTTTCCAGTTTATTTACCCAGGGTTTTAGGATATATGACAAAAACAGCGCAATTCCCAAAGGCGTTAGCAATGATTTGATATAAGGTAGCATCCATATCACCAAAATCACCGCACCCGCCAGCAGCAGCAATTGCATCAACCGCCGAATCAATTGTCGATTCATGACGATAATGACCTGCTGCTCAGGATTGAAATGGGAGCCTGAGCCGTTATTTTGTGGTATAGGCAATAGCTGTTTCATCGGATAATGACCGAGTTTTCCAATTGCTGTTTCAGTTCATAAAGCTCCGCATTGCTCAAACGCAGGCGTTCAGCAATCATCTGCGCCAGTTTCAAGAGGATCTTATTCCCCAGTCGCGGTTTACGATAGATGAGATCGAACAGATCGGGCCGGAAAAGACCCAAGATTTGAGAATTTTCCAGAGCAATTGCAGTGGCGGAACGCGGGGATTCATCCAGCAGGGCCATCTCCCCAAAAAATTCACCCGGCCGCAAAATAGCCAGTTCTTCTTTGATTTGATTATTCACTTCTTTGTAGATGCCAACCATGCCGGTTTCGATGATATACATGCCGACGCCTGGTTCGCCTTCATAAAATACAACTTCATTCTTTTTGAAATAGCGATTATGAACCAGTCGCCGGAATTCGCGCAGCTCGCCTTTTTTTAGCTCACTGAAGATCGGCACCTTTCGAAGAATGTTATCCAGGCTAAGCTGGTGTTTGCCATTTTTCTCGAAAATATTGTTCCAATAGCTATTGGCCATTTTGGGAATCTAGTTGAATGATTGCGACCTCGATCTTTGCATCTCTCCCCCGCTCAAGCTGACTGACGATCAACCTGCTGCCAGCGACTCAGCGCTTAACCCGGAGTTGATGCGTTATATTTGTTCACACACGGTCTGATTAAACTTTCGCCTGCCAGGCAAAGTTCAATGATGGAGCAAATACCATGCTAAATATAACACTCTTATTTTTATATGTCAAGGCAATTTTAATTTAATCATGAATTTTATTTTTCTATTGATTTTATCTGATAAATCCATTATTTTATACGCTATGAAAAATTGGAGCACTATAATCATCCTTGTCCTTTGTTGTTGTTTGTGGGTAGTCGCTTCAAATGGGCAAGAAAGCCGCAGTCAGCGCAAAAGCCGGCTCGAGCGAATTCGGCAGGAGATCGATGAATATCGCCAGAAGATTCAGCAGGAGCGCCAGCGAGAACTGCAACTGCTGGATGCCCTCGATCAGGTAGAGCGGGAAATCGATTTGACCCATCAATTGGTAGTCGAATTAAAAAAAGAGGAAAAACGAAACGCTCAACTAATTGAGCAGGTGACATCGGAGTTGCAGGCGAAGAATGAGCAGTTGGAGCGATTGCAGGATTTATATGCGCGCCGCATGGTCAGTTTTTATAAATATGGCCGGACCAAAGATCTGGAATTGCTGCTCTCTTCCCGTTCGCTCAATCAAAAATTGATCTGGTTTAAATATCAACGGCTTATCGCTGCCAATGATCGTCGAAATTATTTGAATATACTCAAAAAGAGAGTCGAAGTTGAGGTTCAGCGATCTACGCTAAAATACGAAATTATTGCTAAGGGCAAAATCATTGCCGAAAAGACCGCTGAGGAACAGCGATTGAAGCAGATACGCGACAAACGGAATAGCTTGCTGGCCGAGGCGCAACAGAATAAAGAAATCTATTTGAAGCGCATCCGGGAATATGAACTCTCGGCCAAAGAAATACAACGGCTAATTAATCTGGCGGAAGATAAGCAAGCAGCGGTCGATATTACGCAACGCTTTCCTGCTGGCAATTTTGCTGAGCTCAAAGGGCGCATGCTCTGGCCGGTACGAGGCGAGGTTATTGGTCGATTTGGACAATATCGGCATCCGCGCTGGAAGACGATCACCGAAAATATTGGCATTGATATTAGCGCGCAGTTTGGCAGTGAGGTACGCGCGGTTTCCAGGGGCGTGGTGACGGCGATTACCTGGCAGCGGGGGCGCGGTAATATTGTCATTATCAATCATGGCGCTGGTTATTATTCGGTGTATACCCATCTGTCTCAAATTTTGGTGAAAATCGATGACGAGGTCGATAGCGGCCAGGTCATTGGCAATGTTGGCGATTCAGGTTCGCTGCGCGGGCCGCTGTTGCACTTTGAGATCTGGAAAAACAATCAGGTGCTCAATCCCGAAGAGTGGTTAAGCTGAATCGGCAGTTAAGCCCAATACGAAAATTTGCGCCCTGCCCAATTCGCTGCCGCTCGTTGGAAGAAAGCGATGTCTGTCGCAGAGCTTAATGATCAATTTAAATCATGATTATTCGCACAAAATCCCATGGGCTTTGAAAATATTATTGGCCAAAAACGAGTCAAGTCAATCCTGGAGCGGATACTGATCAGCAAGCGGTTACCGCATGCCCTATTGTTCCATGGACCAGAGGGGGTGGGCAAGGAAGCGGTGGCGTTGGAATTTGCCAAGGCGCTATTTTGCCAGCAGGATGCGATTTATTGCAATAAATGCAGTGATTGCCATCGGGTGGCACAATTATCGCACCCAGACCTGCTGGTGATTTTCCCGGCGCCAAAGCAGCCCAAGGTCGAGGAGCTGCAGTCGGTGCGGCAGAGTCTGGCGCAGCAACCCTATAAGCGCTATCAGCCCTGGGCCAATCCTTTTATTTTGATCGACATGATTCGGGAATTGAAAAAGACTGTGGCCCTCACTTCGTATGAAAATAAGGGGCGCGTTGTTCTTATTCTGGATGCCCATCGCATGACCGTGGAGGCAGCGAATTCGTTACTGAAAATTCTCGAGGAACCACTAGGAAAGACCACCCTGATTCTGGTCTCATCTCAAATAAACTTGCTGCTGCCGACCATTGTCTCTCGTTGCCAACAGGTGCGTTTCGATCCCTTGCGATGGGAAGAAATCGAGCAGGCGCTCATCGAACAAGCGCACCTTGCCCCAGAAAAGGCACAGTTATATGCCCGTATGTGTTTCGGGAATTATCGCCGAGCGCTGGAATTGGCCGATGAGAATATCCAGGAACGCCAGGAATTGATGTTGAATATTCTGAGAAAGGTGCTGCTATCTGATCTGGATATTTTACAACTGGCAGAGCAACTGGTGCAGCAGGAGGATCGCAAGACGGTCAAGGAGTTGCTGCAATTGATGGTCATCTGGTTTCGGGATGCCATGCTGCTGAGTTTGCACCCGAATCATGCCGATGGCACTGAGAAGGTAGTCAATATTGATCGTTTGCCGACATTGGAGAAATTCATTAGCAGTTTGGCTGACATCGATTATGAACAGGTCATTGGGCGAATCGAGAGAGCGATTGAATACATGGATCGAAATGTGTATTTGAATGTCATTTTGCTGGAATTGTTATTTGAGTTGAAGAAGTTTCTCAGGAGAAAAAAACATGTATGATTATATAGAAGTGGTCTTTAAAGGAGAACGAAAACAGATTTATGCCAATCCTCAGCAATTTCCGTTCAAGGTGGGAGATTATGTGATCGTAGAGGCGGACAAGGGGGAAGACCTGGGGATGGTCAATCAGGTCGGCGAATTATTGGCCCGCAAAAAGGGCGATGCACCATTGAAAGCCATTTTGCGCAAACCCGATGCCAAAGATTTAGAAAAATTGGCTCAGAATCGAGAATTGGAGAAGAAGGCATTTGTGGTTTGCAAAGAAAAAATCGTGAAGCATGGGCTGATCATGAAGCTGGTGGATGTGGAGTACCAGTTCGATGGGAATAAGATTACGTTCTATTTCACGGCTGAGCGGCGGGTCGATTTTCGAGAGTTGGTGAAAGACCTGGCGGCGCAATATAAAGTACGCATTGAATTGCGGCAGATTGGGGTACGCGATGAAGCTCGGCGGTTTGGCGGCTATGGCATTTGCGGTCGCAAATTGTGCTGCACTTCATTCTTAAATGAATTCGAACCCATAACCACCCAGTGCGCCAAAGAACAGAATCTCCCCTTGAATCCCCAGAAACTATCGGGGGTATGCGGACGTTTGATGTGCTGTTTGAATTATGAGCGGGAACTGTATCTCGAAGTGCTACAAAAATTTCCGCCGCTGGATAGCCAGATCAAAACCCCAAAAGGGGTGGCTACATTAGAGAAGATCGATGTTTTTGAAGAGCGCGCCATTCTCAAATATGAGAATGATGAATATGAAAAATTATCAGTGGAAGAGATCAAAGAATTGCTGAAATAAACCGAGCATGAAATTTGCTAAGGTGGTAAAGTTGGTTCGATGAGGGGCATCACCCTATCATAAACCGGTATCGGTCGGCAACGGAAAGCAAAATTCGGAAGCTGACAATTGATGAAATTGAGAGACATCTAAGCTAAGGAGAAAGGATTCAGAAGTTGGAAAATCAAGGAAAAATATTGGTGACCAGTGCCTTAATCTACGCCAATGGTCCCATTCATCTCGGGCATCTGGCTGGCGCCTATTTGCCAGCCGATATTTATGTGCGATATCAGCGGCTGAAAAAGCGCGATGTAATTTTTATCTGTGGCTCGGACGAGCATGGTGTGCCCATTACCATTGCTGCGGAAAAGGCCGGTATTTCGCCCCAGCAATTGGTGGATCATTACTATCGTATTCTCAAAAGCTCGTTTGAAAAATTCGGCATGAGCTTTGACAATTACTCCCGGACATCCTTGCCATTACATCATAAAAATTCACAGGAATTTTTCTTAAAATTGCATGCAAAAGGCTATCTGAGTGAACAAATCATCTCCCAGTTTTACTGTGAGCACTGTCAACGATTTTTGGCCGATCGGTATGTCGAGGGCACCTGTCCCATCTGTCATGCTGAACGCGCCCGCGGAGATCAGTGCGATAACTGCGGTCGCTCCATTGATCAAATTCAATTGATCAATCCGGTTTGCGTGACCTGTGGCAACCGTCCGGTCATCCGTGAAACCAAGCACTGGTTTATCAATCTCAAAAAGTTGCAACCGAAGATCAAAGCCTGGTTGGATACCAAGCAGCACTGGAAGGAGAATGTCAAGAATTTCTGCGCCGGCTGGCTCAACACCGGGCTGGAGGACCGCGCAGTGACACGCGATCTGCGTTGGGGGGTGCCCGTTCCACTCAAAGGCTATGAGGATAAAGTGCTCTATGTCTGGTTCGATGCCCCGATTGGCTATATCTCATCGACCATGGAGTGGGCGCAAAAAATTGGCCAGCCCGAGAAATGGAAAGAATACTGGATGGATCCAAACACGCGGTTGATTCATTTTATCGGCAAGGACAACATTGTATTTCACGCCATTATTTGGCCGCTATTTTTAATGGGCCATGGCGATTATGTTCTGCCGGACAATATTCCAGCCAACGAGTACTTGAACCTTGAGGGTGGCAAATTTTCCACCAGCCGCAACTATGCGGTTTGGCTGGATGAATATCTCGAAAAGTTTCCGCCTGACCCGCTGCGCTATTGCCTGGCAGCCAATGCCCCGGAGACGAAAGATGCCGATTTTTCCTGGCGGGAGTTTCAGCAACGAAACAACAGTGAACTGGCTGATATCTTGGGAAACTTTATCAATCGTTCGCTAACATTTCTAAACAAAAATTTCAGTAACACGGTGCCCGAGCCAGGCGATTTTGATGAGTTGGATCAGGAAATGATCACGCGACTGGCGCAAGCGCCAACGGAGATTGGTAACCTGTTGGAGCACTTTGAAGTGCGAAAAGCGGTAGCGACGTTGATGGATCTGGCCCGATTTGCCAATAAATATTTTAATGATCAGCAGCCATGGATCACCATCAAGCAAAATCGGCACAAATGTTCCACGACCTTTTATGTTTGCGCCCAGATCATTCGTGGCTTGGCGATCTTAATGGAACCTGTGCTGCCATTTTCGGCGCGGAAGCTATGGGCGATGCTAAATATAACAACTCCGCTGGAGCAGCAGCGCTGGGATGAGGCAGGCCAAATGCTATTGCCCCCGGGCCATCGATTGGGGATGGCTCAAATTTTGTTTGAAAAAATTGAGGACGAAGCCATCGAACCAGAGATTCAGAAACTGCAAACGGTGTTGAACAAGACCACGGCCAAAACTGAGGAACAAAACATGTCAGAAAAGATATCCTATGATCAATTTCAGCAAGTCGAATTGCGGCTGGCGCGGGTCATTGCCGCTGAAAAAGTCGAGAAAGCAGATAAGTTGCTAAAACTGCAGATCGATCTGGGCGGTGAAACTCGGCAAATTGTTGCTGGTATTGCCCGGGCCTATCGTCCCGAGGAAATCATTGGCAAACAAATTGTGGTGGTTGCTAATCTCGAACCAGCCAAAATTCGTGGCATCGATTCCAACGGCATGTTGTTGGCCGCAGTTACCGCCGACGACCAATTGTCCCTCATCATCCCGGAGAAGGAACTGCCGAATGGAACCAAAATTCGCTAATAGCACCTTCGTCGATTCTCATGCGCATCTCGATTTTGCCGACTTCGATGGTGATCGTGACGTGGTCATTCAAAATGCGCGGGCAGCTCGGATTGCAGCCATTATTAATATCGGGATTGATCTGGCAACTTCGCGTAAGGCAATTGAACTGGCCCAAAATTATGATTTAGTTTACGCCACCGTTGGCATTCATCCGCACGAAGCTGCAGCAGTGCCAAAACATCAATGGTCCAAGCTCATTGCCCTTTATCAGCAGCCGAAGGTCGTTGCGATTGGCGAGATCGGATTGGACTTCTATCGTGACTATGCACCGCATGACATGCAAGTGACGGTCTTTCGACAGCAGTTGGAACTGGCCATCGAGCATCATCTGCCAGTAATTGTGCATACTCGAAATGCCTGGTCCGAGATTTTGCCGATCATGACCAATGAGTACCGAGGTCGATTGCAGGGCGTGTTCCACTGTTTTTCCGGCAGCGAGGAACATGCACGCCAATTGCTGGACGCAGGCTATTACATATCTTTCACGGGTGTGGTTACTTTCAAAAATGCCCAGGCATTACGAATTGCGGCCGACTATGTTCCGCTCGATCGACTACTGCTGGAGACGGATTGTCCATTTATGGCGCCTGTGCCCTATCGCGGCAAGCGCTGCGAACCCGCCCATATTCCGTACATTGCCCAGAAAATCGCTGAGGCGAAACGAATTACCCTGGCGGAACTTGCTGAGAAGACCAATCGCAATGTTGAATCTCTGTTTGGTATCAAATTGAACGGAATTGGCCAGGAGCGATGATTTGGTGTCTGCTGGCGACTGAAATTAAAATTTTTGGGTTATTGCCGGGGCTGGTGAGGAATCCAAACAATGTTTTTTTTCAAACAGGAACCAATAGCTTGGCCTTTTCATGCTGACTGAAAAAATCCGACCTCGAAAAAGCCTGGGCCAGAATTTTTTGCAGGATCAAAATATTGTCCGCAAAATCATAGGCGCTTTGCATCTGTCCGCGGTTGATCATGTGCTGGAGATTGGCCCCGGGCAGGGTGCGCTAACCCGACTCATCTTGCCAGCAGCGGCTCTGGTTGTGGCTGTGGAGATCGATGCTCGAATGGTCCAACTCCTGCATGAGCAGTTTTCAAATTGGCCAAATTTTGTTCTGCGACAGGAAGATGTCCTTCGTAGCGATTTTCAACACCTGTTAGCTGCCGCAGCAAGGTGGAAGGTGGTTGCTAATTTGCCGTATCACATTACCAGCCCGGTGATTTTTAAATTGATGGCCCATCGCAACAGTATTGTCTCCGCTACACTCATGGTGCAGCGAGAAGTGGCTGAGCGCATTGTGGCTGGACCGGGTTCTAAGGCGTATGGCATTCTCTCCGTATTGAGCCAATATCATGCGGATGTTAAATGGCTGTTTCCGGTGTCGCGCCATGTCTTTGTTCCCCGGCCCAAGGTTGATTCGGCGGTAATTCAATATCACTTTCGGCCGGAAACCAGGCTGGATGAAGATGGCGAGGCACTATTTCAGCAGATCGTAAAAACGACCTTTAATAAACGGCGAAAGATGCTGCGGCATTCGCTGCGTTCGATGCCACAGATAAAAATCGACCTGAATCAGGTGGATTTTGATCTGGAATTACGACCGGAGCAGCTTAGCGTGGATGGATTCATCGAATTGAGTCGTCAGATTCGAAAGCAACTGGCGTAACATATAGCCAATTCAGATTATTCCACGGCCAGAGGCGGAGAAGAATCGTTATCATCACTATGAGCGACAAGCGGGAAATATGCCATTACAAAAAACCGAGGCCGTGGTGCTGAAAACACAGCGCTCTGGGGAGACAAGTAAAATCGTTACCTTCTACACCTTGAAGTTTGGCAAGCTCAAAGCTGTGGCCAAAGGTTCTCGGAGTTTGAGAAGTCGTTTTTTTGGCTCGCTGGAGCCCTTGAATCATGTGACGATTGTTTATTATTTCAAAGAAACACGAGAATATCAATTTTTAAGCCAGGCGGATATTATTAATGCGCATGACAAAATCAAGGCGGATTTGCATAAGTATGCCATCGCCAATGTCATTTGTGACTTGATCGATCGCACTCAAATTGGACAGGCCAATCCGGCGCTCTTTTATTTGCTGATCGAAATTCTGGGTGGCATTGCTAACTGCCGACATCATTTGAACAACTACTTGTTCTGGTTTCTATTGCGATTTTTGAAGCTGAGCGGATTTCAACCAAATTTGCAGCATTGTCAGATATGCCGCAAAGAGCAGTTCGATGGTATGGTTCGCTTCTCACTGGCCAATGGGGGCTTTAGCTGTCGCCAATGCCAGGCGCCAGAGCCGTCGGCAATAACAGTCTCGACGGCGACTATTTTATACCTGCGAAAGTTGCAGACCATGGCGATGAACCAGATAGAGATGCTGGCCATTACCACAGAGTCCGAATGCGAACTGCTATTGCTGAGTTTTCTTCGATATCATATCGAGGAGACCAAGTACTTAACATCGTTAAAATTTTTAAGACAAATTCAAAAGCCCTGAGCGATAACATTTTTTACACTAACTGATAAAAACGACCCAACAGATTTAATTTTTACATCCGTTGGGTGGTTTCAATCCATTGGAAAAAATAATTGAAGGTTTTAAACTGAATTTGATCACAGGAAGGAAATGGGCATGAAAATTTCATCAACCGAAATCATGGAAAAAATAGTGTCGTTGTGCAAGCGTCGTGGCTATATCTTTCAGTCCAGCGAAATTTATGGCGGCATTACCAGTTGCTACGACTATGGCCCGCTGGGTGTTGAATTGAAGAAAAATATAAAAGAGCAGTGGTGGAAAAGCATGGTGCAGTTGCGGGATGATGTCGAGGGATTGGATGCCGCCATCCTGATGCACCCGCGAGTGTGGGAGGCTTCGGGACATGTGGAGGGCTTCACTGATCCATTGGTGGATTGCAAATCCTGCAAGCATCGCTTTCGCGCCGACCAGATCAGCACGCCGGGCAAGTGTCCGGATTGCGGCGGCGAATTGACCGAAGTCCGCAAATTCAATTTGATGTTTAAGACCCACATGGGACCGGTGGAAGAACAGGCCGCAGTGGTCTATCTGCGACCGGAGACCGCGCAAGGAATTTATGTAAATTTTCTAAATGTCCAGAAGGCTGCTCGCCAGAAGATCCCCTTCGGTATTGCCCAAATTGGCAAGGCCTTTCGGAATGAAATTACGCCGGGCAATTTTACTTTTCGCACGCGCGAATTCGAACAGATGGAAATGCAGTTTTTTGTCAAACCCGGTACTGATACTGAATGGTTTCTATACTGGAAAGAGCAGCGGATGAAATGGTATCACGACCTGGGCATCACCAAAGAGAAACTCCGTTTTCACCAACACACCAAAGAGGAATTGGCCCATTATGCGGCCGCTGCGTTCGACATTGAATATGAATTCCCGTTCGGCACTATGGAACTGGAGGGCATCCACAATCGCACCGATTTCGATTTGAAACGTCACACTGAATTTTCAGGCAAGGATATGTCTTATTTTGATGATGAAACCAAAGAACATTATATCCCTTACATCATCGAAACTTCGGCCGGGGTGGATCGAACGCTGCTGACCTGTTTGATCGATGCGTACGAGGAACAGCAATTGGAAAAGGATACTCGTGTCGTTCTGCATTTATCTCCCAGGATCGCTCCCATCAAAGCAGGCATTTTCCCACTGGTTAAAAAAGATGGTATGCCAGAAGTCGCCCATAAAATAGTCGATAGGCTCCGCTTGCACTACATGGTTTTTTATGATGAAGGCGGTGCGGTGGGACGTCGTTATCGTCGGATGGATGAAATCGGCACACCATACGGGATTACTGTCGATTCTCAGACCCTGCAGGATCAAACCGTAACCATTCGTGATCGGGATACCATGCAACAGGAGCGAGTGGCAATTGATCAGATTAAGAAATATCTGGATGATAAGATAATTTGATCGTTTGTTCACCTTTGTCCTTGCTCGAAATTCATTTTGCTTCGGTTGAGAGGGGAATAATTATGCCAAGAGCAAAATCACCAACCGCAATGCCCATCGACCATGCCGAGGAACTCCGCAGGCTGCGAGTGGAACGGATGAGTCGCTATCTCTTGCTGGTCGTGCTTATCGGCATTGGAGTGCTCTTTTTCTTGATGGTAAAGATGTTTTTGGTGCCGGCCATTCTGGCAGCGGTGTTTTCGGGATTATTTTATCCCTTCTATAAGTGGCTGCTGCGACTTTTTCGGGATAAGAAAGGCATCAGTGCGTTCATTTGTTGTCTAATATTATTTTTGGGATTATTGATTCCAATTTATCTGGTGGCCAACATGGTCTCCCGCGAGGCAATCTGGTTCTATAATAGTGCAGAGGATGTGGTTCGAGAAATTGCCGCTCAGGGAGATAGCGGCGCGCTGGGGCAAATTAAAGAGATGGAACTGGTGAAGCGATTGCATCTGGATCGCATCGACTGGCAAGCCGAACTGGGCGATCTGGCGAAACGATTGGCATCGATTTTAGGAACGGTCATCAATAAAGCATCAAAAGGTACCTTTCAATTGGTCACCAATTTATTCCTAACATTTTTTGCCATGTTCTATTTCTTCCGAGATGGTGATCGGTTAATCGAGCGGTTGAAATATCTCAGCCCCCTGGCCGATAAATATGAAGACCGTTTAATTAAACGTTTTATCGAAGTTTCCAAAGCCACCATCAAAGGAACGCTGCTGATTGGGATGTTGAAAGGCACGCTCGGTGCGCTCACCTTTTGGATTTTTGGCATTCACGCCGCTGCGTTGTGGGGCGTAGTCATGGTAATCCTCTCCGTTATTCCCATGGTTGGCTTTGGATTGGTCATGTATCCTGCGGCCGTTATCATGATCGTCATCGGAAATGTATGGCAGGGCATCGTGATGTTGCTGATTGGTGCGGTAATTATTGCCCAAATCGATAATGTCCTCGGCCCGCGCCTGGTAGCCCGTGAGGCGGGCATGCACGATCTGCTGATTTTCTTTTCAACCCTGGGCGGCATCAGCCTATTTGGTGTCATGGGATTTATCATCGGCCCTATAATCGCTGCGCTATTTGTTACGGTGCTGGATATTTATAGCATCGAATTCAAGACGCAGCTTGATCTGGCACAAAGCATTACCGCCCAGCCAGCAACAGCGGAAGCGACGGTTGAGCCGGAAAATTAACGTCCGTTGTCGTGATGCCGCAGAAATAACAATCAACCATCGTTTTGAAAAAACAGGTTAAACATGACTTCGAGAGAACGCGTCAACCTGGCGCTTAATCATCTGTCGCCAGATAAAGTGCCGCTCGATCTGGGTGGCAGTGCCGTCACCAGCATGCACGTCAGCTCGGTCTATTTACTGCGTCAGGCATTGGGACTCGATGCGCCAGGCACTCCTGTTAAAGTAATCGAGCCTTATCAAATGTTGGGCGAAATCAAGCCCGATTTAATGGAAGCTATCGGCGTGGATATTGTTCCGCTCAGCGGACGAAAAACCATGTTCGGTTTCAAAAATGAGAATTGGAAACCCTGGACCACCTTCGACGGGACGCCGGTGTTGGTACCAGGGGGGTTCAATACCGATCCCGAGCCCAATGGCGATATTCTGCTCTATCCCGAAGGCGACAAATCGGCACCACCCAGCGGACGAATGCCCAGAGGAGGCTGGTATTTCGATGCCATTGTGAGACAGCCACCGATCGATGATGAACACTTGAATGTTGAAGATAATCTGGAGGAATTTGGCCCAATTTCAGACGAAGATTTGGCCTATCTCAAAAACGAAGCGGAACGACTATTCAATGAAACCGACAAAGCCATTTTCGGCAGTTTCGGTGGCACCAGCTTTGGTGATATTGCTCTGGTTCCAGCGATGTGGTTGAAACATCCGAAGGGAATTCGGGATATCGAAGAGTGGTATGTCAGCACGGTGATGCGGCGGAATTATGTCTATCAAATTTTTGAGCGCCAGTGCGAAATTGCACTGGCTAATCTGGAAAAAATCTATCAGGCGGTTGGGGACAAAGTTGCAGCAGTCTTTGTTACGGGCACGGATTTTGGGATGCAGACGGGCACCTTTATCTCCAACAACGCCTATCGGGATTTGTACCAACCCTTTCATAAAATCGTGAATGACTGGATTCATCAACACACCCAATGGAAATCGTTTATCCATTCTTGTGGATCGGTCTATGCCCTAATTCCCGATTTCATCGAAGCAGGCTTTGACATTTTGAATCCTGTCCAGTGCTCTGCCGCCGGGATGGATCCTGCCCGATTGAAAAAAGAATTTGGAGATCGTCTTGTATTCTGGGGCGGCTCGATTGACACGCAAAAAACCTTGCCATTTGGCACGCCAGACGATGTGCGGAAAGAAGTGATCGAGCGAATCAAAATTTTGGGACCCGGCGGAGGATTTATTTTTAATGCTATTCACAACATTCAAGCCAGGACCCCAGTGGAGAATTTAGTGGCATTGTTCGAAACGTTTCAAGAATACCGTAACTATCCGATTTCTTAGAATACTTGAAATTTGGACGTGGCAGAAACAAACCATTTTGAAAACAAAATCAAAGAATAATACCCGGTGGGTTGTCTCTATTCGTCGGTGACAATCTTCATGTTTTTAATCTTCACCCAAAAATGACAAATAAATTGATACTATTTGATCGCGCCAAACTTAAAACCTGTCCTCTTGCTGATCGAGTCAGTAAATCCGCTATCGAAAGAATTGCCATTGATCCTGATTCAGCGCTGCCAACATCTAATAGATATGATGAGACCATTGATAAAATAGCGCAGGAGATCAATCATGCCAGACAACATCAGGCCAGTATCATTGTAGCGTTTGGCGCCCACCTGATCAAAAACGGCCTGGGCCTGGTGCTGCGCCGGATGGTTCAAGAAGGATTTGTCACCCATCTGGCGACCAATGGCGCCGGCTCGATCCACGATTGGGAATTTGCCTTTCATGGCCAATCTGAAGAAAATGTCCGAGCCAATGTCCAACAAGGTCAATTTGGCATCTGGGAGGAGACAGGCAAGTATATCAATTTAGCTTTGCTAGTGGGAGCTTCTCAAGGAAAAGGCTATGGCGAATCGATTGCGGAGCTCATTCATAACGAGCGTATCATCATCCCTGATCGAGCTGAAATTAAACGACAGATTTTAGATTTCCTGACTGATCAGCAATCAAACTCCAATAAATTAGGCGGACTGGTCGATCTGCTTTCGGCAATGGATAGCTCAAATGAAAAATATAAAATTCGAGCTGGTGAAATCCCAATCGAGCACCCATTCAAAAAATATAGCTTTCAAGAAGCAGCTTATGCTTCAAAGATCCCGATCACGGTTCACCCTGGCTTTGGTTATGACATCATTTATGCCAGTCCTTTCAATTGTGGCGCAGCAATCGGCCGAACGGCTGAGGCGGACTGGCTGCGATTCGCTGAAAGTGTCTCCAATCTGGAAGGTGGAATTTACATTTCGATTGGCTCAGCCATTATGTCGCCCATGATTTTTGAGAAGGCGCTATCGATGGCCAGAAATGTGGCCAAACAGAATGGCAAAGCAATCAAAGATTTTATGATTGTGGTCAACGACATTCAGCCTGCTGGCGATTGGCATTGGGGAACAGGAAAAGAGCCACCGAAAGATTCGCCTGCTTATTATTTGCGATTTTGTAAGACCTTCGATCGCATGGGCGCCAGGGAGCTGCACTACGTCTGCCTGGATAATCGGGCTTTTTTGGTACAGCTTTATCATCGTTTGAAAGCAAGTGAAAAGCATGGCGCGCATAGCACCGCCAGTGGGCGGTCCGCAATTTAGCGGGATGAAATCCCCCAGAGTTGATTTCTGAAATTATTTCTGTGTCACTCCAATTCTGTGGGCGAAAAAATCGGGTTTAGCTTTATGAACAATTCAAAAATTATTTCTAAAACCAATCTAGAAATCGTTCGGTCGTTTGATGGCAGGAATATCACAACCGTGCTATTTGATTTTGATGGAACATTATCCCGCGAACGTGATGGCTGGATTAATCTCATGGTGGCGACCTGCTCCGGCGCAATGGTACAGGCCTTGCCGCAAATGGCAGTGACCGAGGCGATAGCATGGATCATCCGCGAGATTGAAAGCACGATTGGAATCCCCACCTATCAGCAAATGAAACGAATGGCCGACGAAATCATTCGGAGAGGCGGGCAGGGCCTGTCGCCACAGCGTTACAAGGATGTCTATACCCTTGCGCTCGAAGCAATGGTCAAAACGGCTCACCAAAAAATGCTACGTGGAGAACTCAGCATCGGGGAATTGAGAGTGCCAGGTGCGATCGATTTACTGGAGAAGCTGGCGGCAAAACTGGGACGCGAAGCCTTATTTCTAGCCAGTGGCACGGACATCAAGCCGATACAGGAAAGCGTGCGGTTTCTGGGCTATGAGCAATTTTTTGGCGACCGCATCATCGCCTCGGGCTCGAACGGAAATCATGAGGAATGCCCCAAACAAGCCATTGTCGAAACCTTGGTTGCTGAACGAAAACTCAAACCGGGACAGCTATTGACTTTCGGCGATGGCGTTCCCGAAATCAAATACACCCGGTCTGTGGGCGGAATCACGGTGGGCGTGTTGTCTCCCGATCAAAGTCATTATGCTTTCACTGGCCATTTTACAATAGCAGGGAAAAAGAAACGCTTAATCGACGCCGGCGCCCATGTACTGGTGCCAGACTTTCGGTCGGCGGATGAATTATTGGAAGTCGTCTTTTCAAAACAAGTGGGCCATGAATAATCAGGGAGGGTATCGTTATGAGACGTTTTTTTTGTTGCCAGAAGGGGGGAATGTTTCTCATAATCGGTCTGATCGGCTTGAGCTGTGCTGCCCAAAGAGCAGCGATATGGGGCGACGCCACCTCGGGATACCGACTTTCCTATCGCTCTCGAGTTGGCGACATTTTTGTCTATGAACGTATCCTGAGCGGAACCGATGCTACAGAGCACATGGGACAGTTGTTTGAAGCAACCTCCAGCAGCAAATATGTCTTCCAGTTACAAAGTGAACGTAGCGATAGCTTGCTCAGCTTCGTGCTAACTGTTGATACGATTCGCTATTCATTTGATGGTCCTCGAGGAACTCAGACAATTGACTTTGGCGACATCCAGGGGAAAAAAGTTCGGGTTACAATTACGCCAACAGGGGAGGCAAGAGAGATCGTCCCCATCGATAGCCTGCCAATGCCCAAAATAGGCGATCAGCCAATAGGAGGTGATTCCAAAGGCTGGTTAGCGGTGCAATTTTTCAATGTGCCGAAAAAACCGATCAAGATCGGCGAACAATGGACCGAAACTAAACTGGACACGATTACTCATACCGACACGACGCGCCAATCCAGTCAAATCAGTATCAATAAGAGCCAGTCGACATATACGGTGCTGGGAGAAGAGATGAAAATGGGGTTTCGCTGTCTGCACCTTCTGGTCGAAACCACACGCAGCCTCCAATCGAGCGAGAAAGCCAAAGACAATGAAACTAACTCCGAAGGCGAAGGGGAAACAAAGAGCGAGGCCTGGTTTGCCTACAACGAAGGCATGCTGGTGGCATTTGATTCCAGTGACTTTTATGAGGGGACGACAGCATACTCAGGTTCAAGGAATATGACATCTGCGAATACCACGGAGTCAAAATTGTCACTCAGGCTAATCAAGTATCAGCCGGCGCATAAATAGTTGACCGCGTTGGAAGCGAATTGAAACCTGGTTTCAATGATAAAAATTATAGACAATTCAGCTACTGCGCCACAAGCCAAAACCTGGTCGTGTTCGTTTCCGGCAACTGCTGACCTGGATAGGAACCAGGGTCGATTTCTCAATAACACCTCGCCGCACCAGAACGCGGTGAGTTGAATTCGGTTCTGTCCGGGTGTTGTCATGAGTGACTGAGGAAATAGCTGGCTAATCCAAGAAGAGTAAAAAAAAGACTAATAGCTTAAATTGGAGGAGGATGGTTATGAGGAAAATCTTATTTGTGAGCAGCATGGTCTTTTTTCTCGTCAGTCAATCTTCGGTCGTCGTTTCTCAATCTGTATTTTCAAATCCTCTGGTGCATACGTATTCGATCGTAGCTCGCGATTCAGTGACTGGCGAATTGGGAGTGGCGGTACAATCGCATTGGTTTTCTGTTGGCTCCATTGTTTCCTGGGCCGAGGCTGGGGTTGGGGCTATTGCCACGCAGTCATTTGTGAATGTCTCCTTTGGTCCGCGAGGATTGGAATTGTTGAGGCAGGGAAAAACGGCGTCCGAAGCCTTGCAAATTTTAATCGATTCTGACGAGGGGCGTGACGTGCGGCAATTGGCCATCATCGATGCAACCGGCAACGTCGCCGCTTACACCGGGAAAAATTGCATCCCCGATGCCGGCCATATTGTGGGAGGGCAATATTCGGTTCAGGCTAATTTGATGCTGAATGACAAAGTCTGGCCGGCCATGGCCAGAGCATTTGAGCAAAGCGCCGGTCCTTTGGCTGAGCGCATGCTGGCGGCATTAGCGGCAGCACAAAAAGCTGGCGGCGATATTCGAGGCCGTCAATCAGCGGCTATACTTGTCGTTAAGGGGAAGTCCAGCGGCAAAGTATGGGAGGATCGACTGATTGATCTGCGCGTTGAGGATCATCCCGAACCGATTCAAGAGATCCAGCGGCTATTGCGTCTTTATCGAGCGTATGAGTTTATGAACCAGGGTGATTTGGCCGTGGAGAAAAATGATATCGCTGGCGCTCTGCACGCCTATGGTGCGGCTGAAAAAATGTTTCCGGACAACCTGGAAATGAAATACTGGCATGCTGTCTCGCTGGCAAATGTTGGCATGGTCGAAGATGCCATCCCGATCTTTAGATCAATTTTCAAAAAAGATCGCAACTGGCGGTTATTAACAGAACGTTTGCCCGGCACTGGTTTATTGAAAATAGGCGCTGCGGATTTGGAACGAATCCTGTTATTAAGATAAAAGGTAGTTTGAATTTTTGTATTTGGTCAAAAGCAGTTCGAAAAAAGGTGAAGACCATCCAAATTGTAGCCAGCGGTGCCATAAGATAGGCCTTCCCGGAGGAATTACGCCTCCGGAAAGGCCGTTGGGGGGGCTAATATTTTCTAAGAAAAATCTCCTGTGACAATATCCAGCGTAAATTTATTACCGCTGGGCAGCGTCACTTTCACCTGAGTTCCGCCGTTGAATTCTATGACAACGTGAAAATTATATTCAACTTCTTTGGCGTTGACTACTCCAGTTCGGGTATAGGTGCCATGAAAGGAGCATTCCAGTTTGCCACTTTGGGGAATATTGCCGGGAGTATTTTTATCAATAACAAGGTTGGTTATTTCCAACTCACTGGACACCTCGGCCGCGATTTCGGCGCGGGGACCCGAGAGCTTATATGACGAGTGATTGTTGGTCTTACCATTGACGGTAATAATGCCTGAAACAATTCCAGTGATGACAAACGATGACTGCTTGTTCAGTTCAATTTCTCGCTTTGGCGTAGTAGACGAGTAATGCCCGGTAACTGAACTCTTATAAACGATTTTGTCGGTGATATTTGGAACGTAAAAGACCTGTTCTGTTCCCTGCGCTGTAAAAAAGGATAGACTGACCGAATAGGTGATCCACGAGCGGGTAAAACTGGTATCATAGCTTGCCGCTTTGGCAAGAGAGCCTGGGACGCCTTTGGCAATTTCAGCTAGCCCGGATACTTCCGCCACCACGCCACCGTTTTTAGCGGCCACCTCGGCTGCAACAATCTCCATCTGTTCGCTATCACTTAGATCGCCAGTGGTGTCCTTATTAGGCGAAGTTGCCTGCTTCTCACAGCCCATAACCACAATCAACAGAATCAACCACAACACGAAAAGTTTTTTCATGCTTACGCCTCCTTGATATTAATTGATTCATTGTTAGTTAGATTGAGAAATCAAATCCCCACTTTTGGGAAATGGATTGACAATATCTATGCCAAATTGCAGCTCCAGATAATTCCCAAGCAAAACAATTCTGGAAAATTGTGAATGCTAATGTTTGTTACAAAAGATAAGCTATTGGGAACTAATTCACATGGAAGATTGGCATCCGTAGTGTTTTTGGAATAGATATCGCCTTTATTTTAAGCATGAGATCCTTTTTCGAAGATCACAGCATATCGTTAGGTGTGCAAAAAAAGCTATCGGATGGGAATAAAATGCACATTCTTAACCATGCTTGGTCAGATTTTTCAAAGTTGCTCATTGATTTTTCGGCTGACCAAACATGTTTTCGATCCGTCAGCATATACAGGGATATTATAACACAAATCTTTTAACCTATCGATTTTGGTACCCATCTTTGGTTGATTATTTTGAACATCTACTTCAGCCCCAATTTGGCAACAAACAAAGCTAAGAAAGCATTGCAGCAAAGGCAGGAAGGGTTTTAGTGCCCATTCATACGGCTATAAGGTCCCTCACAAAACGCCAGCGCCAGCCTCTATCTCGAAAGCCGCAATCATCAGGGGTCAACATTAACTTTATAGTGCCCTTGCTATAAGCGCAAAAGCAGCCTGCATGATCAGCTTGGCGCCAAAAAATCGGTGTACCATAGATACTCGCTTTGGCCGAAACGATCGCATCATCAATTTGAATCGCCATGTATTGGTGAACTATTTTGGGAATTAGAAGTTGACTGTTTAGCGCTACGGATTCTATTCTTAGGCAATCAAAGCTAAAATTATAAAAAAAATCCTTGCCTTTTAATTTTTTTGTGCTATCTTATTTATCTTATCTTAATCACCAGAAACC
>JAPDQM010000064.1:0-21862 GCA_034505795.1 Candidatus Zhuqueibacterota bacterium | reverse complement strand
CGAATCCCAAAACAACTGTTGCCGCCATCTGAGAGCGGGTGGCACTGGACGAATCAAATGAAAGTTGCAGACCTTGGGGGGAAATGGCGATGTCATTTCCCCCGCAAAGCATTCCAGCAAATCAGCGCCCTTTCGCCAACATTCACCATTCAGTTTATCCGCTTGACATTGTCATCAATTTTAAATATATTTTTGACTGAAAAATCAGGATCAAAATTAGATCGAGGTGCGCTCATGAAAAATAATTGGTTTGCAATACATAGCGTGGCCTGGCTGCTCCTTTTTCTTTTCGCCGGTCAGGCCATCGGCCAGTTGGATGACCGCTTTGGCGCCACCGGTATGGAAGGAACCATCTATCTGGGCCAGAAGGGGCTGAACTGGTATCGGGACTGGAATGATTCCTATCTGCGCAAAAAATATCCCGCGCCGGACAAAAATAAAATTTGGACCGTGGGCAAGATCGATTATCGCTCCGACGGCCTGGGCATGGATTATAAATGGATCATCCTGGATCTGCTTGAGGACACCAACGTCGACTTTCTGCAGAGTTTTTTGAACCTCTGCCTGGCGCTGGTGGATACCAATATCATCCCGATCATCGGTGATTATTGGGCTGCTAACCGGGATTCATTGGAAGTGCAACTGGAAGATACGCTCAATCACTTTGTGTTCACGGATAAAATATCTGGCATCAAGTATCGGGCGACCTGCAAAAATACCAACATCGAATTTCAGGAAGAGCTGCCAGAATTTCTCATGACGGTGATGAATGATACTATATTGGCCACTACCAGTCTTACTGCAGTCTGGAAAACGCATATTTATATCGACGCCTGGGTGCTAAATCCCAATCCATTTAATTGGCGCTATATCTGGAAGCGAATTGGCGATGCGGACTGTGAATTTGAGACTACCATTCAGATCGCTGCCTACGCCTTGCTGGAGGGCAGCGGCCGCGGCCGTTTCATTCAGGTTAAAAAAATTATCACCGACTCTCAAACCGAATCAGATATCGACTGGTCGGTTTTCGGCATCTCATTCACCTGGGAGTCGCTCTCCAACGCTATCGAAAATCTGGTGGATAGCGAAATTGAAAAAGCATTAAATAAAGAGCTCTTGAAAGAGCCGATCACCAGTCCCTATTATTTCGTTGATTTTTTCAAGTCCCTATTTCCTGGCAAAATTGTCCCCACGCAACAGGAGGTATTGGATCGCATCTGGCAGGCAGAGCAAGCTGCCATCGAACGAGTCATCAAGGAAGATGGCTATGAGGGCGGCGTCTGGTCTATTGGTTATGAGCCGAATTGGTTTCCCCGGCTGCGGCCAGCCCAGTATGCGGCCTTTTTTGCCAACTATTATCGGCTCATCAAGCGACTTGATCCCCGAGCTAAGGTATTGGGGCCAGGATTATTTTTAACCGAGGCCATCGATCAGCCCGGCGAAGTGGCCTGGCAATTCATTCCGGGCATGTTTCAGGACTTCCTGGAGGCCATCAAAGATGAATTTCAAAATCTTGTCTTCGCTTATTTCAAAATGGCCAACAGCAAAACCTGGTATCAGCAATTCTATGAGCATTTGCCGGCGGACGTCAAAATTGATATCAACGATTTTCATATTTTCCCCATGAATGTCGGTTCTCAGCCGGTAAACTGGGACAGCCTCACTTGGCTGATGAACGATATGACGACGTTCATGCAAAACCTTAGCCACGCGCCAGAAACCTGGGTCTCCGAATTTGGCAACATCAATGGGCGAAGATCAGAAGCCGAGGTCGCGGAGATGTGTCGCACCTTTTGCCAATACTTTAAATCAAACACCGTGGGCATTAGCAGGTGGTTCTGGTATCTCTCATATGGCCATGGCCCGTTTTACGATCTCCCCATTGCCCCAGCGCCACCGACCACCGCGCTGCTGACCAAAAAATACAAGCTAACGAGCATTGGCCAGGCCTATTTAAAAGAAGCGGACAATTCGCCGCCCATCATGTCTGCCGCTCCCACCGATGCTGGCGCTACAACAAATCCTGGCCCCATTGTTTTCCGCTGGCTGCCAGCCCAGGAGTTCGATACCGATATTGTGGATTATCAGCTCCAGGTTCGTGCCGAGCCAGGCGGGACGATTATTTACAACGCCTGGGTGGGCAAGGTGCTCTCCCACACCATCACCTATTCTGTCGGCAAAACCCTGTATGCCAGAGTTCAAGCGAAAAATGGCGCCGAACTCATCAGTGAATGGTCACCCTGGAGCGATGGCATCCTGATCAAATCCAACGATTCGCCAGACACGCTGGTCGCCAATTTGGACGACACGCAGAATATCTCGCCGCCTGACACACTGGTCAAAGTATTATCGACACCAGAAAAACGGGATACCTTGCTGACAAGGGCTGCCGCGGATCCATCAAACTCGATGATTCTGGCCAACGAAATACCCCATGCATTCCACCTGGAGCCGAATTATCCCAATCCGTTTAACTCGGCCACTACGATTCGGTATCAACTCCCCACGCCGGTGCCGGTACGGATTACCATTTATAATGCCCAGGGGCAGACCATCGCTGCGCTGGTGGATGAATTTCAACCTGCCGGAAGCTATGCCATCATCTGGGATGGCAGCAACGCGGACAAGATATCAGTGCCATCCGGAATCTATTTGTGCCGACTGCAGGCGGGACGGTTCCATGCGATCCAAAAAATGATTCTGGTGCGATAGTTACCTGAGGCAAGACGATTTCAATGAAAAGGCAAAGGTAGCAAAATCGATGAGGAAAAGATTCGGCAATCACTCCAGGACAGGATGGAACAAAACGATGCGCCGACGAGGCATTTGAGAGATCTCAACCGGATTCCAGGTTAGCCAGGATATAGTTAGCATTTATTCGATGAATAGCCAGGGCGGTTGTTCATCTCATATTCTTCATCCTGTCTATCCTGTTCATCTGGTCAATTGTTGAGGCGTATCGCTACGGGCGGTTTAGCTGCTGGTAAAGCATTGCGGCGCGTTGCGTCTCCTCCGATCGCTGTTGCAGCCTCAAATAGTCCATCCATCGCTGCAGCACTTGCAACTGCAGCTCCAGTTCGCGCTTCGAGGCAATATTCAGATCGGCCATTTCCCAGATGATCGCTTCGGTTTCATCCCAATCCTTGTCGCGCCATAACTGCTGCAACGCATTGACAAAGGCAATTTGACAGTTTTGTCTGAAATCATTATTGTCTGGATACCGATAACAAGCATCTGCCATTACTCTGAACGCCCGCAGAAAATCTCGCTGGTCAAATAGCATCTGTCCCCACCGATAATAGAGTGAAATTTCAAATTTTTGATTGGAACGGGAATCGGCATTGAAACGCTGCGCCAGGGTGAGCTTGGCATAGGCTTGTTCAAAATTCTTTTTTTCGGCCCAAAAGATGGCCAAATTATAAGCGATCAACCCCAACAGCTCGGTGTTGTTGATCCGGCGGCCATGCGAATTTTCATAAGCATATAAACGATCCAGCCCAATTTTTAGCGCTTCGTTCTCGGGATAATATTGCCGCAAATATTCGGAATAACGTTGGAGGTTTTTCATGATATTGAAGCCCATGGAGTTGGTGTTTTCAACCATTACCTGTTCAGCAATATTGGTAAAAATGGAATAGACATGGGTGGGCGTTTCAAATGCTTCGGTCTTTAGCCCAACCTCATCGCCCAGCAAGTTATAAAGCACCGTAGCGCTCACGCAATTGAACGCCTTTCGTTCCATAATATCGAATAGCGTGGTCGCTTCACGCTGATAGTGGATGAGCCAGGTAGTATGCAGGTAGAGAAATAGCTTCTCTGCCGATGGCACTTTGTCAAAACCAATGATATTTTTTTGGCGGACATCTTCTACCAGCCCATGAAACCACATCAGGCCCTGTTGCCATTGCGCGGAATCATTATTGGCTGCTATCAAAAATGCTGCTTCAATACGAGAGAAATTATCCAATTCACCGTCTTCAATATCGGCTAATAATTGATCCGACAATTTCTGACCGGATGCCAATACCTCGCAACACAGAAGCAATAGCAAAATAATCGTATGTTTGTTGACCAAATGGATCATCAATCTGCTCAATCATTAACCTGGCGGCCAATAAAACTGCCTCCCGCCCATGAGATGCAAATGGAGGTGATAGACCTCCTGCCCTGCGTCACGGTTGCAGTTGAAAACCGTGCGATAGCCTTTTTGAGCCAGACCGAGTTGCTGCGCCAGCGCTTTGGCTACCAGGAATATTTCGCCCATCAGTTCCTGGTGTTCGGGCGTAATGTCGTTGAGCGTGGCAATGTGTTCCCTGGGAATGATCAGGACATGCGTGGGCGCCTTTGGACGAATGTCTTTAAAAGCCAGCACTCGCTCATTCTCAAATAGGATCGTGGCCGCTCGCTCCCCGGCGGCTATTTCACAAAAGATACAGCCTGCAGCTTTCATGAATTCTCCTTGCTTTCCAGAATAATCGTAACTGGGCCGTCATTATGGATTTCGACCACCATCATTGCGCCAAACACACCGCTTGCAACCGGCAGCCCGCCTTGCTTCAAATAATCGACAAATTTTTCATACAGCGGTTCAGAGATCGGTGGCGGCGCAGCATCCGTAAAACTGGGGCGCCGGCCTTTCCGGGCATCGCCATAAAGAGTAAATTGCGAAACAGCCAGAATTTCTCCCTGCACCTCCAACACCGAGCGATTGAATTTTCCCGCGTCGTCCGCAAAGATGCGGAGGTTCAGACATTTCTCAGCCAGAAATCGAGCATCGGTCTCGGTATCACCATTTTTTACGCCCAAAAGGATCACCAGCCCGGGGCCAATCGCTCCCACCAATTGGCCATCAATCGTCACCGCCGCTTTTTTGACTCGCTGGACAACAGCACGCATGACTTCTTCCCTCATTTTCAACCTGACTGCTTTTTCTGCATGAATAGATCCAGTCGCTGATTCACTGCGGCTCGAATATCACTTGCTAAAACCGACCTACATAGATCGCCACCAGCCCGGCAAACATATTCAATTTTAAAATCAAACTCAAGCGGGACAGATTCTGAGCATCGGCCCGTCGAAACATCGAAAAAAGGACGTAGACAATCACAGCATCCACAATGCCCAGCACCAGGATCAAATAATAAATCCCAAAAATCTTGAGCAGGTAAGGGACAATTGTCAACAAAATCAGCGTCAGATAAATCCACAGCGCTGCGCGCAGGGCCACGGTTTTGCCGTAGCGAATTGGCAGGGTTTGGGCGTTATCCGCCCGGTCGCCAATCACATCCTCCGTGTCTTTGATGATTTCCCGGCCCAGATGGTAAAAAAAGGAAAACACCGCCGGAATGAGTGAATAGCCGAATCTGGAGACAGCCACCCCACCGTAAATAAAGGCCAACGCCGTAACCAGGCTCACCACAAAATTGCCCCAGAAGACCGTCCGCTTAAGTTGTGCACTGTACCAGAATAACATTATCGATGACAGCAGGCTGATTACAAATGCTGGCCAGTTGATCGCCGCTCCCAGCACCATACCCATGGCAAATAAACCCATCGAAAAATAATACCCTTCACGGGGACTGATGATACCGGCTGCAATCGGACGCTGTGGTTTATTGATTCGGTCGATGGCCACATCATAAACATCGTTGATCGCATTCGCTGCCGCAGCAATTACACCGCCGGACAGACTGGCCAGCAGCACTTTCAACCGCGGCTCCAGCGAACCGGCAATAAACGCGCCCATAAAAATCGATAACATCCCAATCAGCACGTTTAACGGGCGGCAGAGCAACAGAAAATATTTCAGACGCATTTTAGGCAAAATGGACGAGGTTTGGATCTGCGCTGTCAAAAAAAGCTCCTTCCCAATGTCTAATTTTTGAAGTGGAAATTAACATCATTTTGCTAAAAAAGCAAGCGAAAATTTTGGAGTAGTATCTCCTCCCACCATTGCTATTACTGACCGGTCGCTCTCAGCGACCGGTCAGTCAGTCCCGCAATTTCTACTGACCGGTCGCTCTCAGCGACCGGTCAGTAAATAGCAAATGGCACACAGAAAATTTCTCTTGACTTTTTCGATTTCTGCATTATCTTGTCTATGATTTTTTGAACCATCTATCCCAGAGGAATTCCCATTGGACCAGCTCGAAGGCAAAATTTGCGTCGAAGCCGCACTTAACGCGCGGCAGCGAAAATTTAATCTGATCATCATCCGCTCCGGGATTCATCCCCAACAGATCGAGTCGCTGCTCGAACAGGCGACTGAGCAGCATATCCCCATCAAGTACGCGACTCGATCTGAAATCGATACCATGGCGAAGGGTAAAACTCATGGTGGCATTCTGGCATTGGCAACGCCTCGGCCGATCACACCCATTGATCAACTCCTGGAGCGGCTCAAATCTAACCGATCTGCGGCGCTACTATTGCTGGAGGGTGTGGATGATAGCCAAAACCTCGGCTTCACCATTCGTTCGGCTGAGGCACTGGGGTTTTGGGCGGTATTGCTGAAGAGGCACTTATGGGATTTCGATGGTGCGGCCGTTTCCCGCGCCTCCTCTGGTGCGTTTGAGCGAATGCCAATCGCCCTATTCGATCAGCCTGAAAAAGTATTGGCCAGGCTCAAAAATCTCGGCTTCAAAATACTGGGGTGTATTGCCAACGCCTCCAGAACCATCTACGAGGTCGATTTATTGCCCCCAATTATATTAGCCATTGGCGGTGAGAAGCGCGGACTGTCCGCAGCGGTTCGCTCCCATTGCGATCGCTTCGTTAAAATCCCAATGCTGGTGGACATCGGATCGCTCTCATTAAGCCATGCGGCCAGCATCGTCATGGCGGAATGTGCTCGACAACGACTGCTGCGTAACGAACCGGCCACACCAGCCCCGTAGGCCATGGGCATAAAATTTAGTTTGGTTCAAATTTATCCTTGATTCTTTGGGATTATTTTATATCTTATAGCCTTTATCGATAGTATACTCATTTGAATTTAGCCGGCAAGAGGTGACGCATGGGTTTTACCCCGCTCGATTTTGCAATACTCATCATCTATCTGATTGGAGTGACCATTCTCGGTTCCTGGTTTGGCCGCTATCAAAAAGATACTCGCGACTATTTTCTAGGCAATCGAAATTTGCCATGGTGGGCCGTGTGTTTTTCAGTGGTAGCAACCGAGACGAGCACGCTCACCTTTATCAGCATCCCTGGTATTGCTTATGTGTCCAATCTAAATTTTTTGCAACTCACCTTTGGTTATTTGATTGGAAGAATAGTCGTCAGCTTCATCTTTCTGCCGGCATATTATCAGGGAGACCTGGCGACTGCCTATGAATTTCTCGGCCGCCGCTTTGGCATGCGTCTACGAAATTTTTCATCGGTGATTTTTCAGCTTACCCGCCTCCTGGCTGATGGGGTACGCCTTTTTGCGACCGCCATTCCCCTCTCGGTGATCACGGGTTGGAGCTATCCGGTCTCGATCGCTGTCATCGGTATCTTAACGATCATTTACACCTACTTCGGTGGCGTCCGCGCCGTGGTCTGGATCGACGTCATTCAAATGGTCATTTACCTCGGCGGCGCTATTCTGGCGGGGATTTATTTACTGACGCATATACCTGGTGGCTTGAATCAGGTGCTGGCTATCATCCAGCAACAGGATAAGTTGCAACTGTTCAATTTTAACTTCGGGCATAGCGTTACCGAATTCTTTAGCGGGGGCTACAACATCATCGCCAGTCTGATTGGCGGCATGTTTCTATCCATGGCTTCGCATGGTACCGATCAATTGATCGTGCAGCGACTATTGACCTGTAATAATCTGAAAAACAGCCAGAAGGCCCTGGTTACCAGCGGCGTGCTGGTGATCTTGCAATTCAGCATCTTTTTAATCATTGGTCTATTGCTTTATGTTTTCTACCATGGACAACCGGTCGGGCCCGACAGCAGCTTTGCGATCTCTTCGGATGAAATTTTTCCCCGTTTCATCATTGGGGAGCTGAGTCCGGGATTGAAGGGCCTGATCATTGCTGGCATCTTTGCAGCCGCCATGTCTACCTTGAGCGGCTCGCTGAACTCCCTGGCGTCCTCATCCATGCTGGATTTGTACAAATCACGCTACGGCAAAAACAACTCTCCCCAACGAGATCTCTTCCTCTCCCGCCTGATTACGGCTGGCTGGGGCGTCGTGTTCATCGGTGGCGCCATGTTATTTAAAGATAAAAACAATCCAGTGGTGGAGCTTGGCCTGGCCATTGCCTCGTTCACCTATGGCGGTTTGCTGGGGACGTTTCTGATGGGCGTTTTTTTGAAAAAAGCAACCGAATCCATCGCGTTGATCTCGCAGTGGGGCGCGATCCTGTTTATGACCTGGATCATTGGGGTGAAAGGAATCACCCAGCATGTCATCATCGGCATCAACGTGCTGGCATTTTTGTGGCTTTTTACCCAATTGAAAGACCGCAAGGAACTGATCGCCATCACCGTCTTGATGGTCATCATCACCACGCTCATTCGACATGTTCCATTCATCTCGGTCTTCTGGCCATGGTATGTGTTTATCGGCTGCCTGGTCACGCTGATCATCGGATTTGGCTTGATCTTATTTATTAAACCAGTTGGTTATGGCAACAACATTGCCAATTGACGAATTGAGCATTTATTCTGGAACCATCGTCAACTCTAAAAATGGATGACCGATAGTCTGACCTTTGGCGGGCAAGCCTAACCCATCGACCGAACGACTGTAATAAAAAAAAATAACGGATCATTTTCGATTGGCAATCATTAAATAGTCAGAAAATCGATTTCATGAACCCACTCATTGGTGGTGAATTGTGGAAATCGCGGTTTTAAAAATCCCCTAATTAAAATCAATCCGCGGAGCATGGGCATCACAAGATGTTCTTATCAAGAACTTTGCCCTTCTGATTTCCCCAGCCCTAAATGAATTGCAATCGCCGTAAGCCATCGATCTTGATAAGCAGCAACCCCAACATCGCACGACCAAAAGTGCCCTTATTTTCTCCACGAAGCATACGACTCACCCAAATTGGAGGAATCTGTCATGAAAACTTTGTTGAAAAAACTCATTCTGACCAGCCTGCTGATCGGGCTGCTATTTGTTTCGCTTCCTGCCCAGCATTTTTTGCTCCAGAACATGCCCCCCAGCCGCTCTGAACTTGGGGTGCGTTTTATGCGACCCAATTTTAGCTCTGATGACGCCGATTTATCGCTGTTGTCTGGTGTTTACGAGCTAAATTTCAATATTCCTTTCGGCGATCAATTTAGCTTTATCGGCATTTTTCCTTTTTCGACATTTTCGGCTAAAGACGAAGATAGCGAAAGCGGTATCGGGAATATCTATTTGGGCCTACAAACCAGGCCACCGGCCGCCTCGACCAATAAAAGCAGCCTGTCATTCGGCGTCTTCCTGCCAACCGCGAGCGATGAACTTGCTCCGGTGGTTATGGGCCTGTATTCAAACTATTATGAGATGCAAAAATATATCTTCGATCTAATGACGATATACGGAAACTATGCCTTTTGCCGAGAACAATCCAATGTCATCTTTAGCTTTGAAGTGGGGCCGAATATCTTCATCCCTACTAAAAAAGAACGGGAAGGGGAACTCTTCGCACACTACGGCGTCTTCGGCGGAGTGAAGCTGAATCAGCTCATTCTGGGGGCCGAATTAACAGGACTGGTGGTCATTTCCGAGGATGTCGACAGGTTTGAAGACCGGTTTGTGCATGCCGTGGGCTTTGGCATCCACTGGAGGGGGGATAATTTTAAGCCCACTCTGTTTTATCAAATCTACCTGGATGAGGAGTACAAGGATGTTGTCGATGGGGTCTTGGGGATCAAATTGAATGTTATTATACCATAATTGATTTCAAAAATCAGGTTGCCATTGATTCCAGAGCCAGATCATGCACCCGTTGCCGACATGCTGATTTGCGATACCCATCGCTGCGTGTGATAGTGAGCAACCGATTCATTAAAATAGAGTCGGTTGCTCATAAATCAGAGATTATTTTTTCATCTCAGTGCCATTTCGATAGCCCAGGAAAAACCAGCCGCTGAATGTGTCGCAATGCGCTACCGTGGTTGAAAAACCGCAGCGTCTAACAGCGGCTTGAGTGGCAAAAAAATTTTGCTGAAATCATTCATCACAGCTATGCCAATCTAAAAGCCAATGGGCCAGAAACATCTATTCCAGCAGGCGTTTCAGTTTGTCCAATAACTTCTCTGCGTCGATATAACCAATCTCTCGCAGATCGCGCTGCTCAAGGCCATTTTTATCGATGAAAACCAACGTGGGCATACCGGTCACCTCAAACTGTTGCATGAAATTCCTTACCGCCTCGTTCGGCGCCGTGCAATCCACCTTGACCAGCTTGAGCTGCTTCGAGAGTTCAATGACCCTTTTATCCTGAAACGTGGTTCGATCCATCTCCTTACATGGTGCACACCAATCGGCATAAAAATCAATGAACACGGGTTGGTTGCCAGCCGTTAATTCGGTGAGTGATTGATTTTCGTAGTGGAGCCAATCCAGGGCTGATGTTTTGGCATGAATGGCCTGGTTCACCCAGATGATTCCTAACACCATCATCGCCACTCCGAACACCCCACGGCCGATTTTGAACCCCCTGGTATAACCTGGCGCATGATCCAGAAAGCCCAATAACAAGCCACCGAAAATGGCCAGCAAACCAAAGAAAAATCCCTGCTGATCCGCAATATGTTTTGCCTGCGGCAAAAAGAAATACAGCGCCACGCCGATCAATAGAATGCCAAACAGCTTGCGCACCCAGACCATCCACATGCCCGAACGCGGCAATTTATTCAATAATCCTGAAAAAGTCGCCAGAAAGAGATAGGGCAATCCCAGCCCCAGGCCCATCACAAAAAACAGCAGCGTCCCTTTGGCAACGATGCCCAATTTTGCCACCAATCCTACCAGGCCGATAATGATCCCGGCGGCACACGGCGCAATGACCACCCCCACAGTCAGGCCCATGATCAATGCGCCCACAGTTCCCTCGCGGGTCTTGCCCAGTGAGGTCATTAACCAGGACGGCACCGTGATTTCAAACGCTCCAAACATGCTGGCTGCCATGGCCAGAATGATAGTGGTAATGACGATAACGAACCAGGGATTTTGGAATAAAAAGCCCCATTGCTTGCCAGCCAGACCGGAAATTAATCCCAGCACCGCAAAAATGATGGCAATGCCGATCACGTAAAACAACGCCATGATAAAGGCCGCGCCCTTCTGCCGGCCGCTCTGGCCACCAAAATAGCCCACGGTAATCGGGATCACTGGATACACGCAGGGCGTTAGATTCAATGCCAATCCAAACAGAAAAAACGCTAGGATCGCATAAGGCAGTCCCTTTTCGATAACCTGCTTGGCTTTCAGTTCATCGCTCGTGAATTGAACCGCGGCGGCAGGTTCGACTTGATTTGTTTCAGGCTGGGAAGATGGCGCGATACCAACGCTTTGATCTTCAGGCCGCGGTTCGGTGCTGCTTTTTTCCGGAGGAACTGTTAGCGCATCGTTGCTGATTGGAGCTGTTGGTGTGGCCACTTTAGCTGTCGCCGTAACCTGGAACGGAATTTCGAACGCCTCGGTCGTTGGGGCAAAACAGTTCTGATCGTTACATGCCTGATAGCTAAACTTGCCACGAATCACCGCCGCACCAGCCGGAAATTGACGGGATAGTGTTACCTTAGACTTTAGAATAATTTCATTTTCATAGACCGAGAGTGCTTCTTCTGAAAATGCAAACGTCGCCATTTTGGGCTCAGGATAAATGATTTCGCTAAAGCTGGCGTTCGATAGCGGCTCAAATGTGAGCACGGTCGGAATTAAATAATCTGCACCAGGCTGATGCGAATTGATGTGGAATCCCGCTTCGATTTTGGCAGTCACCATGATGTCAGCAACTTCGCCAGGCGCTATAGTTTTGGGCATCAACTGACCGGTGACGGTCACCAATTTCATCTCGAATGGATTTTGGGCAAACGCCAAAGACACGATAAGAAGCAGCGCAACACAGCATGATAAAATTTTTTTCATTCACAACTCCCGAAAATATTCAGCTTGATTTTGACAGATATTTTACTCATATTAGGAGTGACAGTTCCTTGATACTGGAGTAGTCAATCATGAAAAAATTACTGATAATTACCACTGGCGGTACCATTGCCATGCGTCGGGATGCGAGCACTCGCATCATCTCACCGGCCAAAAGCGGCGTTGAATTGGTCAATGCCGTGCCCGAGATCCGACGTTTCGCGCGGATCGAACTGGTCGAATTTTCCAACATCGACAGCACAGAAATGACGCCGTCCATGATGTTCGAGTTGGCGCAATTGGTGAAAAAACATGGCCAGCGTGCGGATATTGAGGGCATCATTATCACCCATGGCACCGATACCCTCGAAGAAACTGCGTATATGATCGATTTGCTGGTGGACACTCCGAAGTCGGTGGTCCTCACCGCAGCTATGCGCAGTTTTGACGAGCCCGGCACGGATGCGCCGACCAATTTATTAGCCGCTGTCAAAACTGCCTGTGCCGAGGCAGCCAGTGGCGTCGGCGTGCTGGTGGTGTTGAATGACGAAATCCACGCCGCCCGCGAAGTCCGCAAAACATATACCAGCAATGTGGCGACGTTTGAATCACCGGGGTATGGCCCATTGGGAATAGTGGATGAAGATCGAGTGATTATTTTTCGAAAATCATTGATTCGGGAAAACATTCCTGCAGATCATGTCGAGCCAGATGTGGAATTATTCGAAATGACCGCAGGCAACAATGGGAATTTGATTGGCTACGCTATCGACAATCGAGTAAAGGGGATTGTGATTGAAGGCCTGGGCCGCGGCAATGTCCCATCTCCAGCCGCCAAACAGGTGCTGCGCGCCATCCACGAAAACATCCCGGTCGTGCTAACCTCTCGCTGTTTTAAGGGTCGGGTGCTTGGCGTTTACGGCGGCACTGGTGGCGGGAGATTGTTGCATGAAGCAGGCATCATCTATGGCGGCGACCTCTCAGGTCAAAAGGCGCGCATCAAATTGATGGTCGCACTGGGCTATACTTGCCACCTCAGCGAAATCAAGAAAATTTTCGAACGCAACATGTATTGATGGCAAATGCAAATACAGCAGTCAATAGCGTGTCGTTAAAAAAAAGCCAGGGATCATCGCTGCATCACGATTTCCCTGGCTGGGCCGATCTTGTCCATCCCATCAAGTAGAAAGCGACTTTACGGATAATAATTTCAAAGCGATAATTTCGCCAAAACGGATTTCTCGCACCAAACTTTGGAATATCACGTTGGCGTCATTCGCCCAATTGCCGAATTTAGCGCTCAGCGCCTTGCTAACCTCCGCCTGACCTTTCAGTGCTTTAGTCTATTCCTTCCACGCCCCTAAATCTTTCAGCGCTTGAATGACCACAGGCTTCCATTGAGCGTAACCAAGGGCATTGCAATGCATGCCATCATCAGTAAATTCGCTGGTCAATTTGCCGTTGCTATCAGCTACCGCAGAATAAAAGTCAACAAAATAATAGCCGTTCTCCTGGCAAAATTTCTTAATCCAGTTGTTCAATGCCTGCACTTCGCCCACCGGATGGCTGGCGATAAAATCTTTGCCAGGAAGGTAATCATTTACTGGCGAAATCGCTCCGACCGCCAATTGAATACCATTCCGTTTCGCCAGTCGCGCCATTTTGATAAGGTTAGATTTGGTCTCTGCCGGCAGCATCTGTTTGTCTGGCCAGAAATCATTGCAACTACCCAGAAAGATAATGACCGCGTGTGGTTTTAACTTTATGACATCTGGTTGAAAACGGAACACCATCTGGCGCGAGGTTTCGCCGCCAATGCCCCGATTCAAAAATGGTATCATGGGAAAATCCTGCGCCAGATTCCAGCCATCCACGGAGGATGAACCAAAGAATACCACCCGTCGCTCCCCCTCTCTGGGCAGTCCAACCTCAAAATTGACCTCGGCATAACGCGCCAGGCTGGTGGCCAGGGACTTCTTTTCCTCGGCAATTAGCGCCTCAATGCGTGGCTTGATGGCATCAATACGAGCCGATGGCACACCAAAGGCAATGAGCGCGGTTTTTGCCATTAGCCAGTTGCCTGACGGCAGCATGTGCACGCCATCGTAAGTCAAAACTCCCCGATCGGCCATCCCTGGTTTTTGATAGAGCAGCAATGCCTGACGAAACGCTTGATCCATGTCAACCAGCAATGTTTTATGGTCGCGGGCGATTTTGCGAATCGTCTGGTTGTAATCGATCAACTTCCGATTCTCAGCGCTGGATAGGTCCTCTTTAATGATCGTCGTTGTAAACAGCGCCACCTGGATGCCGGCGGCCTGACTGCGTTGCACCATATCAATCACTTTTTGCCGAAATAATGGCAGCGGCACGCCACTCAAATCCGAACGCTGCAGTTGCGCCCTTAGGAAATCGTGCCAGACATCGTTCACCCCAACGCTGATCGTGACCCATTGTGGTCGATACTGCAACACATCCCGCTCCAGCCGCTCGCTCATGTCCGTCGCCTTGTGACCGCTGATGCCCACATTGACGATGTACACGGTCTGTTCAGGATACAGCGTTTGCAATACCTTTCGCATGATCGACACATAGCCATCAGCTTCTTCGCCCAGTTCGGTGATGCTATTGCCCATGGTTACGAGCAACTGGCGATCCTTTAGCAATAACTCCTGGGTAGCCCCCTCAATCGTTGCAGACAGGCTAAAAAGAACTACCAGAATTAGAATATTAATCTTGCGTTTCATTTTCTGCTCACGAATATTTTGTTCAACGGACTAATTTTTTAGTATGTAAAAGAAACGGCTGATGCGTTACCAGGCGGCTTGAACACCACCCTTGTCATCCTGCCAGAAGGGTGCCCAGGCCAAAGCCACCAGCGAAACCGAGATATCTTGCTTCTTGGGGGTAAAAGTGATCGTCTCCAGCCGTTCCGTAAGCGGGTCTATGGTCGTTTGAATCTGTTCGATCTCGGCATTGAGTTCTGCTTGCAATTGCTCCAATTGCTGTTGCAGCACCTGAACGTTTTCTTCCGCCCGGCCAATGTCCTTGGATTCTTTCATTGCACGACCAGCGCCTCGGACAGTGGTGGCTGCTCGCCCCAGGGTAGATCGATTGAGGGATTTGCGTCCCAGAAACGCGCCCAACAGGGTGGTCCCCAGCGAAATTGCGGTTTGGATTTTTTGCTGTTGCGCTTGTTCCCGCTCGCGATCCACTGCCTGCTGCGCCCGACGGATGCGATCCTCCAGGCTCGCCAGTCGAGTGGCATACTTGTCTCGAATTTTGTCAATCAACGCATCGCGTTTCTCCCGTGCCACCTGCTGCAAGCGCAGCCGAAAATCACGTTCAGATTCGTTCGGCTGAGAGACGGTATTTAACGATGGGCTTTTCAGCAATTCAACTTTTAGATTGCGGTACAGCCATTCGCTGAACGTCTTCCCCCAATTGAGATAATTCTGCTTATTGCCAATCTCTGGTGGAAATTCTCCATACGAAGCGCTCTCGTCTTGAGACGTTTTCAAAATCGCTGATTCGTCGAAAGTAAGTTCCTGCGCGCGATCCCAATCGATCCGTGACGGCTGGGTCGAAAATTCGGCTAAGTAGCACAACGGTTTCTGGCTATTAATTCCCAGTTTATTATCGATAAAATAAGCCTTTCCCAGACCCAGTAGCATCGGCTCGTAGTGCAGGCTGGCATTTTGCGGTCGGGCTGAACTGGCCGGCAGAAAGTACTGCGGGATGTCGGGCGGCAACACCGGCCGCGCTGCAGTGGCTTTGGTCGCAGTGGGCCGGGTGGTTTTGTCAGGAGCGGTGCGCTCGGCAGCCGTTGGCGTCTCCGAGACCGGCTGATTCGCCATGAGTTGCTTGATTTGCTGCCGGGTGAGTGGTCCGCGCAAATAAGACATCACCCACCGTGTTTGAAAGACCACCGGTTCATCCTCATGTACGTTATTCATCAGAAAGACACGATTGCCCAATCCTGCCAGAATCTGTTCCATTCGGCGTCGATTGAACTCCTTACCCGCACTGGCGCCAGCCCCCTCCAGACCATCCAGCACCCGCTGTTTGTCGCGATCAGTTTGCAGACGCCCAATAAACCAGGTCCCGGTATTCGATAAGCCTTTGTAATCCAGATCCACGGGATTCTGCGTGGATAGCACAATGCCCAGGCCGAACGCCCGCGCCTGTTTTAGCAATGTCATAAGCGGCGCCTTCGAGGGCGGATTGGCCACTGGCGGGAAATAACCGAAAATTTCATCCATATAGAACAGCGAGCGCAGGCTGGTGGTGCCGGATTTGGTGCGCATCCAGCCCAACAATTGGGTCAGCAGTAGCGAGACGAAAAACATCCGCTCAGCATCGTTCAAATGGGCAATAGAGAAAATAGCCACTCGCGGCTTGCCGCTGGCCGTGTAATAAATGCGATCGATGTCCAGCGGTTCGCCCTCCAGCCAGGTGCTGAACCCCGGTGCGGCCAACAAGTTATTCAATTTCATCGCCAGGGCAAAACGATCTTTCGATGGGAAGAACGATTCCAGATCAAAAACTCCAATGCGGGTCACAGGTGGCGATTGAATGGCCTGAATGAAGCTGGCGAGATCAAAGTCTTGCGACTTTTTCCAGGCCGTATCCAGGATGTTTGACAGCAGTATATGCTCGCGACTTTGAATCGGATCGGCCTCAATCCCCAACAGATTCAAAAGGCTGGTGACCGTCGTATTGATCCGCTCCCGCAGCAGATCGGCATCATCGAGAATCACCTTTTCTGGCGCAGCAAATGATTTGAGAATCGAAACCGGTACGCCGGCACTACTTCCAGGCGTGTAGACCGTGAATTCAGCCGCATCCCTCAGCCGCCGAATTCGAGCAGCATCCTGCCCCCATTCCGCAAGACCATTTTTCCATAGCTCTGCCTGCTTGGCTGCATAGTCCTCCGGCGACAATCCCTTCTTGCGAGCGTCATCTTCATTGATCCACGGCAAAAAATCCTCTTTTTTCAAATCCGGAAAAGTTAGCAACAAGTTAGGCAAATCCCCCTTGGGATCAACCAATATCGCCGGAATCCCGTCGATGGCGGCCTCTTCCAGCAGTGCCAGACAAAGGCCGGTTTTGCCGCTGCCAGTCATCCCTACACACACCGCATGCGTCACCAGGTCCTTCGAATCGTACAGCAGCAGGTTTTCTTTTGGCGTATTCTTTTCCAGATCAAATTCACGCCCGAGGTAAAAAACGCCTAATTTCTCGAAGTCTTGCATTGCATTTCCTCCCTGTAAAATTTGGTCAACTTCAGGTTGCTGCAGCGTTCCGAACATTGAAAAATAAATATCCTATCCGTCCTCGAAGAACTATAAATCCAATGAAACAACTTCGCTGCCCATGATAATTCTGCCTGAATTTACTTGAAGCAGTTAATAGCCTTCAGCTTATCTAATCTTACTGAATCGTTTTCGAACCAATTTTAAAGGATTGCACTTATGAATATACTAAAAGGGAATTAAGTTGTCAACTATTTTCTTGCGAAGGAGGGTAGTAACAAAAAAAAGCGACTGACCAATCACTTCATGATTTCAATTGTCAGCTCAAATTCTCATGATGAGTGATCAGTCAGTCGCCTTTAAAGGTGGCTAACAAAATAGTGCAGAATAATCATCCAAATCGTTTGGGTAGTATGTATTCATCGGGGCTAAAATCTACTTTATGACTTCATGGCCACGCCTTCTGCTTCCAACACCTTTTCCAGATAATTCTTCTCTGGCAACGCCCCTTCAAACTCCACCTCTTCGTTGATAACCACTTTGGGCACCGCTGAAACGAAATATTTATTGGATAACTGCGGAAACTCTGTCGCCTCCACCATGTCGCTAGTCACCAGATCACTTTCCATCGCCATCATGTGGGCCATTCGAACCGCACGAGGACAATAGGGACAGGTGGGCGTCACGAATGCCTGAATATGAACAGGCTTCGTCAGCTTCTTTAATTGTTCCTTCGTCTCTTTGGATAGAGCGGTCATGCCGGTTGACACATCAATAATATCTTCAATCAACGTGCTGAATTCATAACCCGCCGGTATGCCATAAAATCGAATGCCATAATCCTTCTCACCTTCCACCACGATCGCCGGGATTCGCTTGATGTTATATTTTTGAACCTTCGCTTCGTCCTTAACAAAATCGTACACCTCGACCTTGATCTTTTCGGATATTTCCGATAGTTCGGTCACCAATTCTCGCGTCAATTGACAATATTGACATTCAAACTGCTGCGTAAAGAATACCAGCTTCACCGGTCGGGTCATTTTCGAGAATTCTTTTTTCAAATATTCCCGATCTTCCTTCGATATGTGAGCCATTTTAAAACCTCCACAATTTATGTTTAAATTACCACATCTTAATTTCGATATTTAAGAACTTCTCATTCCATTATTCCATTATTCCATTATTCCATTATTCCACTATTCCACTATTCCATTATTCCATTATTCCATTATTCCACTATTCCACTATTCCATTATTCCCTTATTCCATCACCCCCCTATTCCAATTTATTACCACCATTCAATCATTCCTTCAATTCCTCTCACTGCTGCGATCTCACTTGCTCAATAAAATGCTCAGCCGAAACCGCAGCGACTGCACCGTCCCCGATTGCCGTCGCCACTTGGCGTAATCCCTTATCTCGAACATCACCAGCGACAAACACTCCAGGAATCGAAGCCTGCAATTTTTCATCGGTCACAATATAGCCCCACTGGTTCAGCTCCAGTTGCCCCTTGAATAACTCGGTATTTGGAATCAACCCAATATAAACGAATACGCCTTCCACAGGAATGACCTTTGCCTCACCAGTAGCCCGGTCTTTCACAGTAATCGACTCCACTTTGCCCGTGCCATTGATCGATAGCACCTGATGGTTCAATAGCGTAACCGTATTCTGGTGCGATTGAAATTTTTCCTGCAAAATCTTCTCCGCATTCAATTTTGGGAGATATTCGATCAACGTAATCGATTTAACAAATTTTAAAATAAACATCCCTTCCTGCAACCCCGAATTGCCGCCACCGATGATCGCGATGTCCTTCCCTGAATAGATGGGCCCATCGCATGTTGCGCAATAGGAAACGCCGCGGCCTTTCAGCTCCTTCTCACCAGGCACATTTAGCAACTTAGGTGATGTACCAGTGGCTATGATGATCGCCTGCGTGGAAACTGGCTTGCCGTCAATTAGCAGCGTCTTGGGCGAACTCTTTAAATTTAGATTCGCCACCTCGCCGTAGTACACTTCAGCCCCAAAACGTTTGGCCTGCTGTACCATTCGCTCGGCCAGCGCATGGCCATTAATGCCTTCGGGAAATCCCGGATAATTTTCGATCACATCCGTTGCCGCCGCTTCCCCACCAATCTCTTTTTTTTCCAAAACCAATGTCTTCAATCTAGCCCTGGCTGTGTAAATAGCTGCTGTTAAGCCTGCAGGACCACCACCTAAAATCACTACATCATAAAGATCTGATAGTTCAATTTTCTCATCATCTTTTTTTAAAGCAAACGTTAAGCCTTGCATCGTTACCACCTCCAACCTGCTTTTTTAAAATTCAAAAGATTAGATGAACGGCGACCAGAAAAGATTCTGTCGTCACTCTAGCTCATCTGGTGTTTTCCGAAATAAATTCCATTTGCAAATCAACAATTTTTTTCTTATATTTGAGGCCGCTTCAAGGAGGCGTTGACCGCTAATTTCGCTGATTTAAACGAATTGATTCTTTTAAGGTTTAAATTAACGAATCTATCAGCAAGCAAATGGCAAAATTAGCGGTATTTAAAGTGCACTCATATTGAACGTTATGCATTCACTCGAATACAACCTCGACCGCCAATATCGCTAATTTAGGGTAATGAATTGATTCTTTCAGTTGGTGGATTAGCAAAATTAGCGGTTCTGTGCAAGCAATCGTTTCAAATTAAAAACATCAAAGTAAGATGCAATTCTTAGGAGTTAATTTATGACCGCAATTTCAGAATTTCGAACAGGCAAGGCCATTCGTTTCAATAACGATGTCTGGATTATCACTGAATTTCAACATGTTACTCCCGGTAACTGGCGGGCCATGGTGCGCACCAAATTGAAAAATGCTAAAACCGGGCGTGTGATCGACAACACCTTTCGCATGACGGACGACATTGAAGAGGTTTTCCTGGAAGAAAAGCAGATGCAGTATTTATATGAAGCCGATGGCAATTTGCATTTTATGGATACCGAAACCTACGATCAGACCTTCATTCCGTCCGATCTGCTTGGCGATCAATTGAAATTCCTTAAAGAAGGCGATATGTGCAAAATCCTTTTTCTTGAAGGAAAAGCCATCACTGCCGAACTGCCCAACTTTATCGAGTTCAAAGTCATTCAAGCCGACCCGGGCGTGAAAGGGGACTCGGCGACCAATATTTTAAAATATTGCACCATCGAGACCGGCGCCAAAGTGCAGGTCCCCCTCTTTGTCAAAGAGGGAGATGTCATCAAAATTGATACACGAACCGGAAAATACCTGGAGCGGGTGGCTCTTGGTCGCTAATAAATTCGCCTGGATATAATAGGGCAATTTGATAAATTGCCCTATATTCTGTAACGCAATTTGCCAAATTGCGTTACAACACTAAAATATGAATCGCCTTGCTCTCTCCTGCCTCTGCAACTTCTCCAATCCCCTCGGGCAAGGTCGGATGGGCGTGAATCGTTAGCGTTAAATCATCGATATGTGAGGCGGATTCCACGGCCAGGGCGCCTTCGGCGATCTGAATTGTGGGGCAGGTTGTCAACCTGCCCTATATTTTTGGATTGAAAATATGAATCGCTTTATTCTCCACCGCCTCGGCTGCTTCTTCAATTCCCTCGGGCAAGGTCGGATGGGCATGAATCGTCAAAGTTAAGTCATCAACATGAGAAGCAGATTCCACAGCCAATGCGCCCTCAGCGATTAAATCTGAGGCGTGAGGGCCGATGATGTGAACACCCAAAACTGTGCCAGAATCGGCATCGGAGATGACTTTGGTCAGGCCCTCGGTTTCGCCGATGGTCATGGCTCGGCCGAGAGCTCGGAACGGGAAAACACCTGCCTTCACCTTGTAGCCCTGCTGTTGCGCTTGCGCTTCGGTCAAGCCCACGGTGGCGATTTCGGGATCGCTGAAGATGACGCCTGGGATGGCGAGGTTATCGAATGCAGCAGGTTTGCCAGAGATGACTTCGGCAGCGATCTTGCCCATGTGCGACGCCCGATGCGCCAGCATTAGTCCTTGAATCAGATCTCCGATGGCATAGATGCCTGGGATTTGGGTCTGCATCTTTTCATTCACCTGAATAAAGCCCTTCGAATCGACTTTCAAGCCGATGGTTTCCAATCCGATATCATGGGTATTGGGGCGGCGGCCGATGGCGACCAGCACTTTTTCTGCTTCGATGGTAGTCTGCTTTCCTGTCTGGGAATAGCGGATCTCTGCTTTGCCATTTCGGGGCGTCACCTGTTCCACTTTCGTGCCCAGCAATAATTTCACCCCGTTTTTCTTCAACGATTTTTCCAGTACTTTTGGTAATTCGGGATCGAGAAACGGCAGAAATTGATCCTGAAATTCGATGATCGTGACATCAGAACCAAGCTTGGCATAGACCAATCCCAGTTCGATTCCCACGGAGCCAGCGCCGACCACGACCATCCGCTCGGGCACTTTTTCCAGGCCCAGGGCATCGGTCGAATCGATGACCAGTTCGTGGTCAAATGGGATGCCT